>JBEHXM010000003.1:0-89646 GCA_048498695.1 Bacteroidota bacterium | reverse complement strand
TAAACTCAAGCAGCGGTCTTTTTGGCATAGTTGATAAACCTTTATTTCGCCCAATTGGTTTTAAACCAAAAAATCCCGGCTTGCGGCCGGGATGTAATTTTATAGCGGGTAATAACTATTGTTGCTGCTGATTCACCGGTGTACTGGTGTATTTGCTGCCAAGATTAATGTAGTCAGTCAATATTTGTCCTGCTTCCAGTTTCAGGAAATCCAGATCTTCATTCTTTGGCCGGGTTTCGCCTTTTTTCAATGGTTTCAAGCCTAAAGCAACCCTTTTTAAATTGTCGCGTTCAAAATTTTTCGCTTCGTCCGAATCGCGTTGCTTTTTCATCTGCTGTTCATTGAGGGTAATACTTTTCTCAGCATCGCGTTTGGTGAAATCAGCTATATCATCCATCAGGTATTTATAACTATTGCTGGTATTCATGCGCTGCTCGTGCAACTTGTTCAACTGCGGAATCACCGTAGTAAAATCACCAACTTTGGTATAATCGCTTTTTGCTATCACGTCAAAAGGCAATGCGGATGGTTCGGTATCTTCACCATATTTATCCAACGGGATCACCGAAGGGAATTTGATATCAGGAGTTACGCCTTTATGCTGGGTAGAGTTTCCGCTGATACGGTAAAATTTAGCGATAGTTAAATTAAGCTGACCAAACCTGCTTTGGCTGCCGGTAGAAACAGGTTTATCTGTTTTATTAGTCATTTTAGACAACATTTCACCAACAGATGGTTTGATCACCTTATCCAGGTCAATTGCATTTTGTACAGTCCCTTTACCATAAGTTTGTGTACCGAGGATCAATGCGCGACCATAATCCTGCATAGCACCGGCAAATATCTCGGATGCTGATGCACTAAACCGATCCACCAAAACAGCCATCGGGCCTGAATAGGAAATTGTTGGGTCCTCGTCATTATCTACCTCGGTCTGATTGTTAGAATCACGTACCTGTACTATCGGGCCGGTTTTTACAAATAAGCCACCCAGGTCAATCGCTTCCATCAGTGAACCGCCGCCGTTCTCACGCAGGTCGATCACCACACCATCTACATTTTCACGTTTCAGGGTGTCTAATATCAGTTTCACATCACGGGTGGTGCTTTTATAGTTCGGGTTGCCCGATTTATAATCGTTGTAATCAATATAAAATGCCGGTATCGAGATCACGCCAATTTTTACGGTTTTACCGTTGGAGTTGTATGAACGTATCTCTTCCTTAGCTGACTGGTCCTTTAAAATGATCTTTTCGCGCACCATTTCTACAGTTTTAGGCTTGCTGCTTGCACTGCTGCCTTTTGGCAATATTTCCAGGCGCACAATGGTTCCTTTTTTGCCACGGATGAGCGCGATGGCATTCTCTATTCTCCAGCCGATAATGTTCTGAAACTCGCCTGTATTACCTTGTGCAACACCTACTATGCGATCTTCCGCAGCTATCTGCTTGCTTTTGTCCGCCGGGCCGCCGGGCACTACCGACTGGATGGTGACGTATTCGTCCTTCGATTGCAGGGTTGCGCCGATCCCTTCAAGCGAACGTGACATTTCAATATTGAAATTGGCCGCGTTTGATGGGTTAAAATAATTAGTATGCGGGTCAATAGCATTAGTAAAGGCATCCATAAATATCTGGAACACATCCTGGTTGTTTAGCTTGTTTGATTGTGTTAACAGGCTTTGATACCGCTTTTTTAAAGTCTCCTTATTTTTAGCCATATCCGCACTGGCCAATTTCAAATTAAGCAGATCGTATTTCACACGCTCAGTCCATATTTTATCCATTTCTGCTTCATTAGCAGCATAAGGTAAACTGTCGCGGTCAAAAGTGAAAGTTTCGTTTCCTGTGAAATCAAACTTTTTATCCAGTTGCGCAATTGAATATTTGATATGATCATTATACCTCTTCTGATACACATTGAACATGTAGAATACATCAGACAAGTTTCCGGTTTTCAGGTCATCATCCAATACTGTTTTAAATTTGTCGAAATCCTTTATATCAGAGGCCAGCAGGTAATTATGGTTCTCGTCAAGTGATTTGATATAACGGTCATATATAACTTGCGAAATAGAATCATTCAGCGGTACTTTTTTATAATTATGATCACTGATAATAGTGGCCACATATTTACATACTACACTTTGTTGAGCATCAGGCTGCAGATCGTTCGACCCGGCAACTTTTTTTAACGGTTGGTTTGACGGGGCTGCCTGGCAAGCCAACGCCGCACCAAGCACCACCAGGATATATAATTTCTTGAACATATCTTTTACTCTCTTTAAATCTGAATTGCAATAAAACATCAATACTCGTGCCTGTTATAAGTTTGCTAATGTAAATAAAAAGAGACAGTGTAAAATACTGTCTCCGTCATAGAAATAACAATATTAATAAATAATGTTTTATTTGGATTAATATTAACGTTAATAGTTACAAAGAGGTATTTCTATAATGCCTTTTTTTCGCTTCCGGTGCTTTCGGCATATTTTACGTCTGGCTTGGTTGTAGAGTTTTGAGCCAGCAGTAATATTTTCTTCTCAATATCAGTTGTTTCGGCCAGCATTCCCCTTGCATGGGCCAGGTCGCGCGCCTCGAGCAGGTCGGCGCGGGCCGATGGAATATCACCAATATCCGTTTTTATTGAAGCCAGGCTCACCAGGTTGGATATGGTATGCTTATCATCATTTTGTTGGCGCGATATATTGTTGCTTTGCAGGTAATACCATTTAGCCTCAGACAAGCGATGCAGTTTGACATATAGCTGTGCCAGGTCGCTGAAATTATAGCTTGCTTCATTATATACCCTGAAACGCATATTATGCTTGGCCATAGCCATTACGCAAACCGAAGTGGCTTCGAGCGTATATTCGCTTTCTTCTAAAACTACGGGATTAACTGGCGTATTAATGAGTGTTAAAGGCGTTTTAACGCGGCTGAGCGAATTGTTTTTTAAAGGCTGCAATGCAGGTAAAACGATATGCTTTTTTTTGAAACTGATCTTTTTCCAGAATTGGGCTGAAGCCGAAAAACTGATTAGGGTGCAAAAGAAAATGATTAAACTTAAACGCATTAAACTCTATCCAGATATGTTAAAAATTTCTTACCAGTTTGCAAAGATACCTATATAATTTTGACTGACAAGTAATTATAAGGTTAATTAAAAACTTCAATTTGTCCGTCGTGCAAAGCCCAGACCATATAGGGGTGCGTATCAGCATAGTAAATCTCGCCGTTTGCTGCTATGCCAATTGCTCCTGCAAAGCCATTAAACGGTTTTAATTCGTTTAAAGTTTTCATAGTAGCCTGCTGAAGCGTCATTCCATCGGTTACGCGGGTAACGATTTTTGGCGCTACAGCACCGCTCACAATATCCTCGCCAATACCTGTGCAGGATATGCCTGCCCGCTCATTTGCGTAATTACCCGCAGCAGTTGCCGAATCGCTCACTCGTCCCGGTATTTCAAAACCTTTACCGCCGGTAGAGGTGGCCGCAGCCAGGTCGCCATAAAGATCCAGCGCCACACAGCCAACTGTGCCCAGGCGTATGGAATCACTCAGTTTCTGTTCATACTCTCTCCGGCGCTGAGGTGTCTCGGGATTGAAATAGCCGAAGCCATTGTGACGCGCAAATTCCAATGCTCCCGGTCCGCTTAGTACTTTATCTTCCATAGTTAATAGTTTTTCGGCCACGCGGATAGGATTTTTTACAGCTTCTATATTGATCACACCCGAAAACTGCATGGTTTTACCATTCATCAGGGATGCGCTCATTCTTATTTTACCATCACTTTGTATCTGCGAACCGGTACCGGCATTAAAAAGATCACAATCTTCCAGGAGAGAAACCACATAAACTACCGTTTCAATCGCATTATGTGTCTCCAGGAAATGGTAACCCGACTGTACAATATCTCTTAATGCCTGCTGCTTAGCCAGCTTAACCTCCTGGTTAGTTCTCGACTCGCTAAAAAAGCCTCCGTGAATGATCAATTTCATTTGCAAGTATTTTTTAATGAAGATTCCACGCGAAAAGAAGTCTTAAGTCATGAGTTCTTAATCTAAGATTAGCTATTATAACTTGTTACTATGGACAAAAAACTTCGGCACAATTAGAAATAAACGGTTTTTGAGCCTGTTTGATTGCCCGGAAGATTAATAAAATAATTTATAGCTAAGATTTAACCTTTGCAGAAGGTTTTGGCGCGGATAAATAATAATGCCACAGCAGCATAGCTGCTAAGGTGCGGTAAGGTTTCCATTGCTCCGTTATCTCCAGCATTTCGGATAGGGTAGTTTGGGCAGGCAATTGTTTTACCCGTTTCAAAGCATTTACAGCAGCCAGGTCGCCGATTGGGAAAATATCGGCACGCTGGAGGGCAAACATCAGGTACACATCCGCCGTCCAGTTGCCAATGCCCTTTAAAGCAACCAATTGTGCCCGTATCTCATCATCAGGCAGGTGATGAAATTCATCCAATTTTAACTGACCGCTTAATAAAGCCTCAGCCAGGTATTTGATATAACTGCTTTTCTGCCGGCTTACATAGCAGGCGCGCATTTCTTCATCAGTCAGCAGCAACACTCTTGCCGGCGTTAACTCTTGCAAGCGTTCTTTTAATTTATTCAGGGCCGATAAAGCCGAAGCCAGCGAAACTTGCTGCTCTAAGATAATATGTACAATGGATTCAAAGCTGTTCGGCCGCGACCAGAAAGGTGGATAATCATGGGTATCTATTATCTTTTGCAGATCAGCATCTTTAGAAGCCAGTTCATCACAAATGGATTTATAATTGGCCTGGGTAAACTGTTGTATCATATGATTGTTATCGAAAATACTAAATATTTTAGGATTTGGCATTTACTTTTCAGATTTTTACTACATGAACAACCTGCCCCCATTAGCCGAGCGCATGCGCCCCAAGACATTGGACGATTATGTCGGCCAGAAACATTTGGTGGGCAAGGGTGCCGTATTGCGCAAAGCCATCGAATCAGGCTCGCTGCCTTCCATGATCTTCTGGGGGCCACCGGGAGTGGGAAAAACTACGCTGGCTTATATTATTTCGCAAACACTTTACCGGCCGTTTTTTTCACTGAGTGCCATTAACTCGGGGGTGAAGGATGTGCGGGAAGTGATCGAGAAAGCATCGCTGTTAAAAGAACAGGGTGAAACCTTACCTATCCTGTTTATCGACGAGATACACCGCTTCTCCAAATCACAGCAGGATTCGCTGCTGGGCGCGGTTGAACGGGGTATTGTTACCCTTATTGGTGCCACTACCGAGAATCCATCCTTTGAAGTGATCGGGGCTTTACTATCGCGCTGCCAGGTTTATATTCTGCAGTCATTAGAGGAAGATGACTTGGTGAGCTTGCTGAACAAATCAATGAAAGAGGACATAGTCCTCAAAGAAAAAAAGATCGACATCAAAGAGCATGAGGCATTGCTGCGTCTGTCGGGTGGTGACGCCCGTAAATTGCTGAACATATTTGAACTGCTGATCAACGCTTTTCCGAAAGGTAAAATAGTGATCACTAACGATGTGGTATTGCAGCATGTGCAGCAAAATATGGCTTTGTATGATAAGGCCGGGGAGCAGCATTATGATATTATCTCGGCATTTATCAAATCTATGCGAGGCAGCGATCCCAATGGTGCCGTTTACTGGCTGGCCCGGATGATTGTGGGTGGGGAAGACCCTAAATTTATTGCACGCCGTATGCTGATACTGGCATCGGAGGATATCGGCAATGCCAATCCGAATGCCTTGCTGCTGGCACAGGCTTGTTTTGAGGCGGTGAATGTGATCGGCATGCCCGAGTCGCAACTGATCCTGTCGCAAACCGTAATTTACCTGGCTACATCGCCTAAAAGTAATTCGGCTACAACGGCTATCGGTGCCGCAATTGCTTTAGTAAAGGAAACTGGAGACCTGCCTGTGCCCTTTCATCTCCGCAACGCACCCACCAAACTGATGAAGAATATCGGCTACGGTAAAGATTACAAATATGCGCACAGCTTTGAAGGCAATTTTGTGAACCTCGATTTTTTACCGGAAGCCATCAGAGGCACAAAAATTTACGAGCCGGGAAACAATGCCCGTGAGGCCGAAACTAAGGAAAAATTGAAAAAGCTTTGGGGCGAAAGGTATAAGTATTAGTTTTGAATTACCGGTTCTGAGTATTAGCAGTTTTTAAAACTCAACACTCATTACTCAAAACTTACAACATGTACTCTATCCGACAAGCTACTATAAACGATTTGGGAACCATACAGCAGATCGCTGAGACGACGTGGTGGGCAACGTACTCGCCCATACTTGAAAAGGAGCAGATCAGTTTTATGCTGGGTGAGATCTATTCGGATGAAAAGATCAGTTCACAACTGAAAAACAATACGCAAACCTACTTATTATTGACAGAAAGTGCCCGCCCGGTGGCCTTTGCTGCTTACTCCCCACGCGAAGAAGATCCGGATATTTATAAATTACATAAGATATATTGCCTCCCTGAAACTCAGGGCAAAGGCTATGGCAGAATACTGATCGATGCGGTAGAAAAGAAAACTATTGAAGCAGGTAAGAGCACACTTGATCTGAATGTAAACCGCCATAATAAGGCAAAAAACTTTTATGAAAAGATGGGCTTTGCAGTTGCTTACGAAGAGGATATCCCTATAGGCCCGTATTGGATGAATGATTATGTGATGCGGAAGAAATTATAAAGCAATATTTGGACTGGTAGAAACCGGTTTTTCCAATTTCCATCCCCTGGCTATCATATATGCACCATAGCATGAAGTAGCGATAGCCACACCGATACCCAAAAAGGCATCCACACCAGCAGGTGAATAGGTTTTGTTCAGAATAAGTACGATGGCTATAACCGCGATCAATGTGGTCCAGGTGGCAAGGTAGTAATCGATCTTCCGCTTAAAAACCCTGGCCAGAGGGTAAAAATGAAGGCCAACAACAAGCGCGATAACAGCGATGGTCAGGTCGGCGTGGCCGATATTGATCACAATATTGATGCCCACAAAAATGACCAGTCCTTCAGCACCGAAGATTATCCCAAACCATTTGCCTGTTGTTTTGCCTTCAGCTTTATCTTCCTCACTTTCCAGTTTCGGAAACAGCTTGGATATATTAAACAGGTAAATGCCGTAGCCGATAAAAGACGCACTAATTAAAGCAAATAAGATCAGCACCGGCAAACCATGCTGCAAGCTGCCATAAGCTATTCCCGCCCACATCATGGTAAAAAATGCCATCATGAACAAGCCTGTGGCAATGCTGCGAACTGCAATGCGGGGAATTAGCTTCGGATGTTCAGTCATATTTTTTTATTTGCAATAGCGGCAGCAGTTTGCAGTACCTGGTAAGTGCTGCTACAAACTGCCACTGCTGCTAAATTTTTATCTTTCCAGTTTAGCCACACGTTTTGGAGTGTCAGTACCGGCTACTATTGTACGAGAGCTTAAAGCGATCGCTTTGATGGTCGCGGTAATATTAGCTACATCCAGTGAGCTAAATTCATCTTTCACAGTGTGGTAAAGCTTGTCTATATCGATCTGGTCTGTTGATATGGTATGTGCAGGAACACCCACTTTAGCCAGTGATGCATTATCACTGCGATAAAAAAGGTCTTCGGCAGGATAGGGATCGGGGTAAAATTTGAAGCTTGTTCCCTGTAAATTTTTTTGCAGGATGGTGCCAAAGTCAGACCGCTCAAAGCCGGTAATAAATGCCGAATTCTGTCCGAATTTGGAGGCCTTACCGATCATTTCAATATTGAACATTGCAACCACTTTATCCGGATCAACCGTTTGGGCAAAGTATTGTGAACCGTATTCGCCGATCTCCTCAGCTGTAAAGGCAACAAAGATCAATGTCCGTGCATTATTATCCAGTTTTTTATAGTAATTGGCCAGGCTGATCACCGCCGTGGTACCCGAAGCATCGTCATCAGCACCGTTGGCAATACTATCCCCTTCCATAGGTTTGATGATCCCCAGGTGATCATAATGGCCTGAAAATACCACATATTCATTGGGCTTACTTTTGCCGGGGATAATGCCTACTACATTAAACAAAGGGAGCTCCTCGCTTTTAACTTCATCATTCACTGTGAATGATTTTACCTCGTCAAATGTCCCCAAAACAAATACCAATGCATGGTTGCTTTTATCGGGTTTGTCTTTGAAGGACACACTTCCACCTTTAAAGTAAGATTGGATACGGCTGAACATGACCTTAAATTTAGGGTCGACTAATACCAGCATATTTTTGCCGCTGTGCGAGGCGGCCATGTACTCTTTACGCATGTCCTTATCAGGTGTTATCTTCACTATTTCAGCATCTTCGGCCTTACTCCAGCTGAATGACGATGGGCTGGAAACCGCCACATTTTCTGGTGCGATACTTGCCCCGTTTATGGTTACCACTGTTTTTACCGGAATGATTTTGATCATAGAAAAGTTCTGACGATACCCTGAATTACCTTCCATCGGCTTTAAGCCGATCTTTTTATATTCGTTCTCAATAAATTGCGCGGCCTTTTCAATACCGGGTGTAAAAGTTGCACGCCCCTGCATATCATCGGCTGATAAGGTTTTGATGATACGTTCGACATCAGCCTCTTTGATCATTTTATTGACATCCTGCGCGAAAACACCTGCGGAGAGAAGGAGTAAACCACCTGCAATTAAATATTTCTTCATACTATTATTTTACTTTGGTTGATAGCCAATTGTTTCTAAAATCTGTTTGCTCTTTGGTTAGTTCTTTACCAGCCTTTTCATAAGTAACCACTTCAAAATAAGGACTTTCTTCCAGCACTACGGTCGTTTCATGCTCGCCGGTGCGATTTTTATAATTAACCACCACTTTATCGCCTGACTTTTTAGCAGCTACAATATCGTTAAAAGCTTGTATATCTTTTACATCCTTTCCATCTGCCTTCAAAATAATATCGCCCACATCTAAACCGGCTTTGTAAACAGGAGTGCCTATTATGCTCACTAATACCGGCAAGCCCTCATCACCCTCATGTGCTACACCCGACCGACCCCTTCCGCGTCTATAGCTTAATGGACCTGCCCATCCCTTGCCAGGCTGCGCTCTCCTCAATAACAAGCCCGCCTTAGCCAATAAGGTCTCATAGTTATTCTTTTCAATACCATTGATATACTTGCTGAAAAAGTCGGCAGCAAATTTTGGATTTTTAGTCACTTTGGCCAGGTCACTTTGCAGATCGGGAATGGTGTATGGCTTCATCACCTTACCACGGTCAAGCCAAACGGTTCGCATATAATCATCAAGCGTCAGGTTAAACTCGCTGCGCAGGCGCAGATCAAGTGCCAGTGCGATAGCACCGCCATAAGTGTAATAACTGGTAAAAATATTAGGCTGATTGTTTGGATCGATAGATACGCCTGCATCTGCAAACACTGAATAACGGCTCATGTGCGCTGCGGAGTATTTTGCTGCGCCGGGTGTATTCAATATTTGGTTTACTAAACCGGCGATGGTATGGGTATAGTCGTCCACTGTATGGAACCCCGCCCTCACCAACAGCATTTCGCCATAGTATTGCGTGAAGCCTTCTGCAAACCAAAGTTCGCTGCTCATATCGGCGTGTTCAAAGTTGAAAGGCTCCAATGATTTTGGGCGGATGCGCTTTACATTCCAGCTGTGAAAATATTCGTGCGAATAAGTACCCAGCATATCCAACTCGTTGCCTGCAACCTTTGCATTGCTGTGCACGATACAGGTGGAGTTACGGTGCTCCATACCATCACCGGAATTGGTTGGATATTCATCATCCAGGAAGGTATATTCACCGTAATCATATGCAGGCAGTTCACCAAAAACAGCTTTCTCTTCCAGCACCATTTTTTGCACCTGTTTGGCAAAGTTGTCGATCACCGACTGGTCATCATCTGAGTGAATAGACAGGTTAATCTTTTCTTTTTTACCGTTATTCATCACCTCCCAGCTGCTCATTTTATACGCGGATAACTCGGTAGGGCTATCCATCATATACTGCATATTGGGTGCGCTGTATATATTTGATCCTTCGTCCTTCAACTGCGTAGCTACCTTCCAGCCATATTTATCCAAATCGTTAAACTCAATGCGGATAGGGCGCTTGTCCTGGCCAACTACCCACATAAAAGCCGCAGGCATATTTAAATGGGCATGACTTGGATCAACACTTGCGTAAGTACCATCGGTCCAGTTGCCAAAAAGGGTATAGCTCACTTTTACGGTTTCAGCATGTTCAGGTATTTCGTATACATCCCCCTCAACCTGGTTGATTACAAGCGGACTGCCATCTACGTTTGTAGCCTTTACATTATAAATATTTTTACCAAACTCATGAGTAGCATACCGCCCTGCCGAAGAACGGCTCATGCGCACCAATATTTTACCTGAAGGCGCCTGTGGTATGGTGATTGTGATCTCGGCCTCGTGATGTACGGCGTTTGGAAATGAAACGGAATAAAAAATTGCCTTTTGCGGTTTATCCTGGGCAAATGACGTAGCAGCAAATAGAAGTGCAGCTGCTAATAAATAGAACTTCTTCATAGTTTTCAGTTAATCGCGCTGAAATTACTATTAAATCAGGGAAGTTTTATAGGATTGGTTGATTAAGTTAGATTCAGTTGATTGGGTGAGCGGTTGACCTTATTTAACTTAATCAACCTAATCTAACTCAATCAACCCCTTAACTAACTCTAATCATAACTGTGCCGTTCAAAATCATATTCTGATTGTGCGGTGCTTATCCGTTTCTGCCTATCGGTGTCCACATCTACATTATGATCAAAAATGCGGTCCGTCACCTCCATCTCACGCTCTTTATCTTTTTCGGCAAAATGGAGATTCGCCTCTGATACTTTCCCTATAGCCACGTCATAAGGCCCTTTGGGCGACATGAGCTTTACAAATACCGGCAAACATTCAAACAGGATAAATAAATAGCCAATAAATGAGATAGCAAGATAAGTATCCAGATCGCGGGTACCGTTCTCATTATAAGTCAATTGGCCCAGAGCCCAGTTACGGTCAGAGAAGCCGGCAATATTACTCAGACTGTCCAGCTCGTGCGGGTTGAACATACGGGTACTGTTAAGACCCTCAAAATCCTTACGCTGGCTGAGGTAATTATCCATCTGTCCCAGGTTACCGGTAACCTGCTTTAACCGTTCTTCTTTTTCTTCCAAAACTGCCTGCTTTTGCTTGGCATAAGTACCATAACCTTCTATGCCCGAAGTCTGGTTGGTTTTATCACCAAAAACTTCCTGGTTCAGCTGGTAGCGTGAACGATTGATATCTTTTTCCAATGAATCCTTTTCCTTTTTCAGGTCGTTATTTTTAGCCAGTTCCATGCCATACTTTTCATTATAAGTACGCTGAAGGGTATCTATTTTACGGTGCTGACCTTTGAGGTAGGCAGTTTTTAGTTTCTGCCGTATTTCTTTATCAAATATTTTTAGCTCCAGGGGTCGGGATATCACAATTCCTATCATAATAGCCAATAATATTCGCGGTGAAGCCTGTAATATCTGTTGATTGGTGGTGCCTTCCTTGTTAATACTGGATACAATATACCGGTCCATATTAAAAATGGCCAGGCCCCAGAGCATGCCGAATAAAATGGCGAAACCTACAGCAAACGGGCTGCCATTAAATACAAAATACATGGCATAACCACCTGATAAAGAGGCGAATAATGCGGTAAAAAATATAGTGGCCCCTATACCTACATACTTATTATGCTCGATAGGGTATTTTTTTAACGTACCAACGTGGGCTCCTGAACAGAACCAGAAAAACCGGGTAACTTTTTTCATCGGTTAAATGTAAAATTTATGCAAACATATATAAAACGCTCTTATTTATTGATTGTTACAAATGTCTGCGTAATATATTAATACAGAAAAAGCCTACATTTGATTGAAATTATTTTATAACCATGAAAGAAATAAGCGTACAGGAGTTAAAATCAATGATGGATAAGGGCGAAGATTTTCAATTAATTGACGTCCGTGAGGATTTTGAGTATGAGATGTCAAACCTGGGTGGCAAACTGATACCCCTGGGCGGAATACTGATCGAGGCTGATCAGATAGCCAAGGATAAGCCTGTAATTGTACAATGCAGGAGCGGCAAACGCAGTGCAGCGGCTATTATGCAATTGGAGCAGCAATTTGGTTACACCAATTTATATAATCTTGCCGGCGGAATACTGGCCTGGGCAGAAGAGATCGATCCGACAATAGAAGTATATTAAGCCATGGGGAAAAAATTAGCGCTGAATGTTTTATATAACATCGCCATTTTTGTTTGCCTGGCACTGATATATTATGGTTTTGAGCATACGCGATACGAGTTTATAGCCGGTGCCATCTTTATAGGTGCCGTATTTGTAATATTAAAAATACGGTTGCTGAAAGAAGTACGGAACATGCAGAAAAAACCGTAATTTCAACCTATGTTTATCGCAATTTTAGGGGCCATTATATTCATTGTGGGTATAGTGCTCAAACGCTCGCCCGAACCGGGCAACCGCTTTGGTGGTATTGTTAATACCGTCGGCATTGTCATTATCGTTATTGGTTTACTGCTATCGGCCGTGAAGGTGATAGAGCCGGGTAAGGTAGGTGTACAGGCGCTGTTTGGCAAGGTGCAGGACAATGTGCTCGAAAGCGGGTTGCATATTATCAATCCATTGGTAGATGTAACCACATTCAGCATCCAGACTGAAAACTATACCATGAGCGCCCGGAGCGGCGAGGGAAAAATAGAAGGCGATGATGCTATTCATGTATTATCGTCAGACGGGTTGGAAGTGACCATCGATCTATCGGTACTATACAGGGTAAATCCGGTCAAAGCCCCTTTCATTTATCAAAATATCGGTACCAGTTATGAGGACAAGATCGTTAGGCCGGTTACGCGAACAGCCATAAGGGACAACGCCGTAAATTATGTGGCAGTCGACCTGTACTCTACCAAACGGGAAGAATTTCAATTCAAGATCAACAAAACTATTACCGATAATTTTGCAAAGAATGGCCTGGAAGTACAGCAAGTTTTGATTCGAAATATTTCGCTGCCTGCAACCGTACGCGCCAGTATTGAGTCTAAGATACAAGCTGAGCAGGATGCGCAGAAAATGCAGTTTGTGCTGCAAAAAGAACGTCAGGAAGCCGACCGTAAGCGTGTAGAAGCACAGGGTATTGCCGATTATCAGAAGATACTTTCCACAGGTTTATCAGACAAACAACTGGTATACGAAAGCATCAAGGCCCAAAAGGAAATTGCTTTATCGCCTAATGCCAAAGTGATCATTATCGGCAATAGCAAAGGGAATCCCATTATGTTAACTGACAAATAGACCGCCACTAATTTCACGGATTAAGGCGAATTACACGAATTGAATAAGGGTGAATTGAGACTTCGACGCTTAACTTTGCGACAGTTCTAATTCGTGTAATTCGCTCCCATTCGTGTAATTCGTTCCCATTCGTGCAATTCGTGTTTATTTTCATTTAAAATACGATGCATACTCCGCCGGAATCCCATCAATTGACTTGATCTTCATATCCTTGTAAAACACTTCAGCAGCTTCACTCTGGATCTGGATCTTGCCTTTCACCAATGGCTTTTCTTCACCGTTAACTACATACCTGCTATTGGAGAGGGCCATTACTACCTTCCCGTTTACTATACGGATGGCCTTATCGCCATAAGTAATCAGCTCCAGGTCATTCCAGCCGTCTTTATTTTCTGCATCCACGCCTGCATGGCAAAAGCCACCGTTCCCGGTTCCTGAGCCAAAAGGAGTTAAGGTACCGTTATTATCAAAAAAGTAATCCTTGTCTTTTTTTACTGCTTTTACATCAGAGCGTGAGCTGGCTTGCGTCCAGTAATCGCCCATACCCGCCTCGGTCACCTGGAACTCCTGGCTCAGCATCCAGGTGCGCCAGTATTCTACGCCACATTCTCCCTGCGAGTGATAAAGCACACCCGAATCCTTTGGTTCATTTACACGTGGTACATATTTATGCGTACCCCATTTTACTTTCAGTTTGAGGTCGTAATTGCCATACTCCTGTTTGGTGAACAGGTCGCCATAAATATCGCCGTCGATATGCAAAACCGGCTCACCGTTTTCTTCGATCACGCTAAATACCTTATCCTGGTTAATATTATAACCAATGGGTTTGATCAAATTGCCGTTCTCGTCCTTCGGCGCCTCGCCCTTATAACCTAACTTATGCCGGAAACTTTGATAAATGTTCCATTTTGAAAGGCTCTTATCTAATAACGGCGTCCATTCATCCTTGGGTTGGAAAGAAGTGCCGGATAGTAAGATCAAAATGCAGGAAAGGGAAAGAAATATGGATTTCATGATAAAAGGTTGTTTTTCAAAAATAGGCAATTAGTATAACTTATGTCGTACCATCCCGCATATTGCAGCATCGACGCTGCAATACATTTTAAGTTAAGCGTCGACGCTTAACTTTGCGATAAGTGGGCTATAGCGAATTCAGCCCAAGACCACTCGCATCACCCAATACCCACTTCCCATTCCTAAATTCAGGTTTCTTAAATGGATTGTTTTTTACCAATAACGGTCCATCCAGATCTGCCCAATCGCATTGCGGGGCCAGAGCGGCGGCTGCTAAGGTGGCGCAGCTGGTTTCGCTCATACAGCCTATCAGTATTTTTAAACCAAGCTCTTTTGCTTTTAATATCATCTGGTGTGCCTCATACATTCCTGCAGATTTCATCAGTTTGACGTTGATGCCGTGGTAGACACCCTTAGCTTTCTCTACATCGGGCAGGCGTTGTACTGCTTCATCGCCAATAATGGGTATGGGGCTGCGTTCGGTCAGCCAGGCATTACTGTCAGGATCGGTTTTTAATATGGGCTGTTCTATCAAAACAACGCCTTGCTCCCGTAACCAGTAAGTCATGTCCAGGCTTTGCTGCAGATCGGTCCAGCCCTGATTGGCATCTACATAAAGTGGCACATCGGTTACCGAGCGTATGGTTTGTATCAGTTCTTTATCGCTATCGCGACCAAGCTTTACTTTGATCACTTTACAGCCTTCCGCTTCCTTCACTTTTTTGATGATCACTTCGGGTGTATCAATGCCGATGGTAAAGCTGGTTACCGGCATGTTTACGGGATCGCTGCTCAATAATTGCCAGCAGGGTTTTTGTTTTAATTTGCCTTCCAGATCATGCAGGGCAATATCAATGGCTGCTTTAATGGCTGGCTGACCCGGTGCAATGCTATCGAGGTAATTGATGATCGCGGCAAAATCAAAAGGATATTTAAACTGGCGTACATCCACCTTACTTAAAAATTCTGCTGCGCTTTGATGACTCTCGCCCATATAAGGCACCATAGAGGCTTCTCCGTAACCGGTATAGCCTTCATGTTCCAGTTGTAACAGCATTAAAGGCGTTGAGGTACGTGAGAATTTGGCTATGGTAAAAGGGTGTTTTAGCTCCAGCTCAAAAGGTTGATAAGTCAGTTTCATGTTAAATTCAAAGCTAAAATTTTCTGCAATTATTTCCTGCTTATCTTTGCGGCCATGCCGGCACAAATATATCATCCGTTTGAACAGTTTAATTTCAGTAACCATACCTGCTTTTTATCCGGACAGGAATTAACCTCAGAAGAGGAAAAGATACAGGTATTTCCGGCCTGGCTAATGAGCCGGTACGACCTTGGCGAAAAACCGTTTAAGTTACTCGATGAAAGCTACGCTACTTATAAAGACCTGAAAATTCCCTGCGCTGCCAAAATAAATGAGCAATACCTGGAGCCGCTGGAAGCTGAGATATCTGCTGCGTTTGATGCCGGATATGAGGCCGTAAAGCGCGTGAGTGAGCTGAAATTGTTCCAATGGGCAGGCAAACTGCTTTATGGTATTTTGTTTAACGAGGTGCAGTCGGGCTTAAGACAGCAGCATGCACAGGGACAGGAGTTTAACATTTCACAATCGCTGATCCATAAATTCGGTCACCTGCATTTGATGCTGCAAAGTATTAACCAGCCGATCATATTTGAAGATTTTCAACCTTTCAGCCTGTTTTTATTTAAGGTAAATAATGAAGCCGATCTGTTTGGCTACCGCGATGAGATTAACACGCTAACCTTTTCGTTACGGATAAAAGATTTCGGATTGATCATTTGCCTGCAGGATAACGGGGCTAACCGCATCTATCATAAAGAAGTATTGCAAAAAATAGAAGGCCAGGTATTGCACCCTATCCAGTTTGAAGAATTTAATGCGCGTATATTTTATTCGGCCTACTTATTTAACCGGCTGCCCGAATATAATGTGCTGCCTGCCGGTGATGATACTTATATTGAAGCTATGCCCCTGCGCGGTATCAGCAGCAAACCGTTGTTCGATTTCTGGCAGAATAAAACTTACGGCCAGGTATTGGAAAACTTCTGGAAAAAGTGGGGTTATCTTTTACTGGAAATTATCAAAGATCCCGAAAGCCCCATGAGTTTCTTAGTTGATGCCGGAGGTAATTTTATTAATGCAGCAAAGATTGCACTCCCGCTGTAACCGTATGGAAAAAATAGGGGACCACCTGCGGGATCAATAAAACCGTGATCATTACACCGCTCAATGCACCAAATAAGTGCGCATCATGGTTAATATTACCCTGTCCCTGCTTTGAAGCATAAGTACAATAAACCAGGTATAATACCCCGAACAGTACCGCGGGTATCTGGATAGGAATAAATATCAACCCCATTTTACCAAGGGGATTGAATAATATGGCACTGAAAACTACCGCGCTGATGGCGCCTGATGCGCCCAGGCTGCGATACCACAGATCATTTTTATGTTTTATTACTGATGGGATATCGCTTAATATCATACTGAGCATATAAAGCAAGGCAAACTGCCAGTGACCTATGGTTGCTTCTAACTGGAAGGCAAAAAAATAGAAAGTCATCATATTAAATATCAGGTGCATCCAGTCGGCATGTATAAAACCACTGGTGATCAGTGTATAAACATATTGTCCGCGAGATACATTGTAAGGTTGAAGTATCAGCCTGTCGTAAAGGTTCTCATTATAAAAAACAATAAGGCTGATGATGATCGTGATCGCAAAAATGACGGAAGCTACAGGTGCAACGGTTAAATATTGTTCCATTTATTGTATATCGAGTTTGGCATTGGTTAATAATCTGCCTACCGGGTACCTAAGATAGGTCTTTTCAAAATAAGGCGAGTTACGGTACACAAAATTTAGCTGCATGGCAGCGCTATTGGCCAATTGTGGGTTTTTCGCTTTTTCATCATCCAGTTTTTTACGCAGGTCGGGATCTTTTTTTAGTAAGGCAGCCGCATCGTCCTCAAACACATAATCCGAATAATATTCCTTTTCGCCCAAAACAGAATCAAAAAAGTTCCATGCAAAAAATGAATCTACGCCCTGTGGCTCCAATGTTTCTACAATATAACGGTTAAGAGCCTGGTTAGTATATACCACATAATCGCCTGCATGAAATTTCACTTTCATGTTCACCGGGTTTAGTTTCACATTGCTATGCAGGTAATGCCCCTCGTAAGGCTTTTGTGGAGTTTTAAAATCACCAATATAATACATCTGCAGATCGAGGGTGGTATCGTGTGTTAATTGGTGCATCACAATATTGTTCAGTTTAAATAATTCGATCACCTTTTGCCAGGCCTGCGGGATGATGTAGGCTACCGGCTTATCCGCAAAAGTTGTCGCCTTGTAATTATCATAGTATTTGATGGTTTTGGTATAAGGCTTGCTGCGGTCGTAGTATAAACGCGGCAGGCCACTTACCCCGCTTGGCTTATGCCCGGCTTCAAAACCTTTAAAGGTGAGCATATCGTATTTATCCTCGTCTACCGTCCAGTTGAGGGCAAAGGTAGTTTGCTGTTTCACCTGTTCATCCGCTTTGTGTTTTACCTCGCCGATCAGTTTCGCATCACGCTGACAGATATCGACCAGGTGCTGCATAAAGTCATAAGTGGCATATACGCGCTTATCAAAGGGTTTCAGCATGTGCGTTTCGGTAATATAGCTGATAATATTATGCTGGGCCGTATACCCGGTGGCAAATCGCGGCGTTTCTAAAAAACTGACAATGCCTGAGTCGGGTGTGCTTTTTACTTCTTCCACATAAGGCGTCATCTCGTAGCCGCTTTTGGCCATACGCTTGTACAATTCGGGTGAAAGCGTTTTCGAGGTGTACTCAGCCAGGATGGAGTTTTGCTTGTCTTTTTGCGTTTCTATCAGGGTCATCACATACTGGTAATCGGCCCCATCACTGGTGTGGTTATCCAGGAATACTTCGGGCTGCCAGGTGTTCAGTATCTTTTCAAAAGCCCAGGCGTTTTTGCTGTCGGCTTTTATAAAATCGCGGTTCAGGTCGAGGTTTTTATAGTTCCCTCTGAAACCATAAGCCCGCGGACCATTTTGGTTGATACGTGATACGCCCCGGTTTAAACAGCCATCGATATTGTAAACTGCAATAAAGCATAACACTATATCTTTTGGCAGTTTATTATTTTTCAGCAGGTCGCGCACCATCATCATACTGGCATCAATCCCTTCGGGCTCACCGGGATGGATACCGTTATTGATCAGTAATACCCGCTTATTTTGTTTTTTTATTAAAGCAGGATCAAAAACCTTGTCTTTCGATAACACGATCAAACTTAAAGGCTTGCCCACATCGGTTGTGCCGTAGCTCAGCATTTTCATTTGAGGGTATTGCTGAGCCAGTTTTTGGTAATAGGAAATCACCTCGGCATAGGTAGCGGTATAATTTTTATCCTTACTTTGTTCAAAGGGAGTTAACTGGGCACTGGCTTTTAAAAAAACAAAACAAGCTATTACTGCGAACAAGCATCTTCTCATAAAAAAATGGTTTTAGCAAATATAGGTTTGGTGCCCGATTAACAAACAGGTTAAACAGATTTGTTACCTGTAATTTCTGCCCATAGATTCTTCGGTAGACTTTTGAGAACCAGCTCATAAGAGTGATCGATCATCTCACTTAATTGCCGGCGTGTGAGGCTGCCATCGGTAGATACGGTATTCCAGTGTTTTTTATTCATGTGGTATCCCGGCTGTACTTCCATATATTGTTCACGAAGCTCTACCGCCCGTTCGGGATCGCATTTTATATTAAAATGGGTGCTGTCAGTAATACTGATCAAAAGGAAAATTTTCTCTCCAACCTTAAATACCAATGTATCCTCGCCAAAAGGTAAGCCTTCGGTTACACCAGGCTTTGCAAGGCAATGGTCGCGTATTTCTTCAATATTCAAGCTGTTAAAAGCGTCTTATGAGTTTGTTGTATGAAGTAACCTCACCAAAGCTGAATTTAACACCAATGGTTATCTGGCGGTACTGGTTAGTGGCGTTATTTTTAAACTTGTTTGAAGGGTCATCATAACCGTCAAGTCCCTCGCCAAACACCATATTATGCACGTAGCCAATGTCAATAGCCATGTAAGGTTCCTGGTATTCGTTATATATTTTAAACTCATACCCGAAACGCAGCGGAATAGTGATGTTGATGCTATTATCCTTTCCGGGGAAAATATAAGAATATTGGGCAGGCGGTGGGGGCCTGTGAATACTATATCTTTGTACTGTATTGCTGTTAAATATTATCCCGGCACCACTGCCAATGTAAATGTTCTTTATAATGTTTAAAATGTCGCTTTCTGAGTAGTCAATAACCTCACCCAATCCGAAATCTCCATGTACAATAAGGCCTTCAAAATGATTGGTGTACTGGCGTCCGCTTATATCTATACTGGGATCGAGCCCTCCTCCGGATAATGTTCCGAACTGCAATTCGGCCGTTATTGGAATATATGGACTATAATTGTAAATAAAATTAACATTCTCTGCAACATGATCATATTGCTTGGCAAGGTTAGTATAGCCGCGTTCATAGCTTACATCAAGCCCGATAGCAAATGACTTGTAGTTGTAACCTACCTGTGCTTTTACAATAATTGAAATGCATACAAAAACTAAAAGTAAAATGAGTTTCTTCAATGTTTAAATTTTAATCAATATGTACAATTTGGGGACAACACAATCTACGACATTCCAAAAATAAAATTTCTATCTATATAAACACTATATATGAGCCTAAATTCAAAATTAAAATTTACTGTTACCGAACGCTTTATGCGTTATGTAACCATCGACACCCAATCCGATCCAAATTCAACTACATGCCCGTCAACGCCCAAACAGAAAAACTTAGGCGTTTTGCTTGTAAACGAATTAATTGCAATAGGGTTACACGATGCGCACATGGATGAATATGGATACGTATATGCTACGATGCCATCAAACAGCGATAAAAAGGATATCCCTGTCATCTGTTTTTGCTCGCATATGGATACTGCACCTGATTGTAGTGGAACTAATGTAAAACCCATCATTCATAAAAATTACCGGGGGCAGGACCTGGTGCTGCCGGATGACCCATCACAAATTATCCGCTTAAATGAGCATCCCGACATGGGGAATCAGATCGGTAATGATGTGATCACGGCCAGCGGTACTACTTTATTGGGTGCTGATAATAAAGCCGGTGTAGCCGAAATTATGGATGTCTGTTACCAGTTGATGAACCATCCGGAAATAAAACATGGGAAGATCAGGATATTGTTTACCCCTGACGAAGAAATAGGTCGTGGTGTGGATAAAGTGGATATTAAAAAACTGGGTGCTTTTGCAGGTTATACCATGGATGGCGAAAGCGCCGGCAATATGGAAAATGAAACGTTCTCGGCTGATGGGGCAAAACTGGTTATCAATGGCGTCAGCTCACATCCTGGCTTTGCCAAAGGTAAAATGCAAAGCGCCATCAAAATTGCCGGGCAAATTGTTGCCTCATTACCTCATAACCTATCGCCCGAAGGGACTGAAGAGATGCAGGGCTTTGTGCACCCGGTAAACATCAGCGGGCATGTAGAAACCGCGGAGATCGATTTTATTATCCGGGATTTTGATGATGAAAAATTAAAAGACCATGCCGGCGTGATCCGTAAAGTAACCGAGGATGTGCTAAAGCAATTCCCGGGATGCAGCTATAAACTGAGCACCCATGAGCAATACCGTAATATGAAAAAGATGCTGGATGAACATCCGGAAATTGTTGAATATGGCATGGAGGCTATCAGAAGGGCAGGACTGGATGCAAAATTGTGCAGTATCCGCGGCGGCACCGATGGCTCAAGGCTGTCGTTTATGGGCTTGCCCTGTCCCAACATTTTTGCAGGCGAACATGCTTTTCACAGTAAACACGAGTGGGTATCAATACAGGATATGCAAAAAGCCGTGGAAACCATTTTGCATTTGTGTATGGTGTGGGAAGAGGAGTCTTAAGTTTGAGACAAAAAAGTGGGCTGTCATACTGAGGCACTCGAAGTATGAGCGATGGGAATATTCGACATTAAAGAAATAAATGAAACAGTACTTTGTATACATTTTGCTTTGCAGCGATAATTCATATTACACCGGCGTTACCAATAATATGGAAAGACGTTTATACGAACACGAAACTGGTTTAAATCCTAACTCCTATACCCATAAAAGAAGACCGGTAAAACTGGTCTTTAGTGAAGTTTTTAATGATATTAATCAGGCAATAGCTTTTGAAAAACAATTAAAAGGCTGGAAACGGGCAAAGAAAGAGGCTTTGATAAATGGGAACTGGGATTTATTGCCAGAATTATCAAAAAGAAGCAAATCAACATAAAGTTTCATCACAGCACAAAACACCCTATTAAAATACTCAAAGCATGAAGAAGAGAGCCCGCGCTCACCCTTCGAGTGCCTCAGGGTGACACCCGCTTTTATTTACTCCGCAAGCAGATCATCCGTCAGCTTCTCAAACTCTTTGGTAAACTCACTATAATATTTACCTGTACCCGGACCGCTGAAACCGGTATGTATTTTGCGTACATCGCCCTTTTTATCAATGATGATGGTGGTAGGGAAGCCCTTAAAATCAGCCAGCATAGGCAAGCTTTTTTGCGGGTCGCCGCGGTTAGGTGTGTAACCGGTGATCAGCAATGGATAAGTAATATTAAACCTGTTTTTTAGCTGCTTAAGTGTTGGAACTGATTTTGCGAAATCGGTGGTGCGTTCATAAGCCAGGCCTATTATTTCTACACCCTTAGGATGATATTTTTTATAGTAATTGACCAGGTAGGATGTTTCGTCCATGCAGTTAGGGCACCACGAACCTAATATCTGTACAATAACCACCTTATTTTTAAACCGTGCATCACTCAGGGAAACCTTTTTACCATCAAGCCCGGGGAAAGAAAAGGCGATTTTTTTATCACCCGGTTTTAAATAAGTGAGCGAATAGGCATCCGGCAGTTTAGCATTTTCATTTCGTATGGCAGTCCATTGATCGAGACCTGAAAAACCAGAATAGAATTTGCCATTACTAATGGTCTTATTGTCATTGATATCCGCGGTAAATATAAAGGCATGTCCGCCGTCAAAGGTAGATAAGTACAGTTTGTTTCCCGCAACGGTTCCTTCCAGAAAGCGGTAATCGCCGGTGGTAGTTAAGAAGGTACCGGTCAGTTTTGAGCCCACCTGTTTAAATTCGCCTACTGTCGTGTCCTTATGAGCATCTTCTCCAAATATGGCCGACCATCTGCCAGTGATATTAAAAGCTGGTTTAGCAGCCGAACTAAAAAAGCGCCAGGTTTGGCCGGGTGTCGCGGTAAAATCCATCAACGCGTCTTTATTACCCAGGTGCTTTATCCATTTTCCCTTCAGGGACGCACCTTCATATTTCAGTCTGAATTCAGAGTTGAAAAGCGGCATATGTATAAAAACGGAATCGCCTTTTTGCTTTACATCAGTTACTTTAAATCTTTCTGTGCCATTGATGATAGCCAGCTGCTGCTTGCCGGAAATTGTAGTCACTTCAAAGTTGAACGGTAGCTCATTACCTTTAGAATTTGTGAGGACGCCGCGCCAGATGCCGGGTTTTAATTTGCTTTGTGCCGAAACCGCATTGATGAACAATGCAAGAAAGCCTGCAAGGAGGATTTTTTTATAGTGCATTATTGAGATAGTCTATTAAATTGATATACTTTTTCAAAGTAAGCGAAAACAACCCGGTTATTTCAATACTTCGCGCGAAATGACAATCTTCTGAATTTCGGAAGTTCCCTCATATATCTGGGTGATCTTGGCATCACGCATCAGGCGCTCTACGTGGTATTCTTTTACAAAGCCATAACCGCCATGTATCTGCACAGCTTCTACCGTTGTCCTCATCGCTACGTCAGAAGCATATAGTTTAGCCATTGAGCTGGCCTGTGCATAGGATTGGCCATGATCTTTTAGCCACGCGGCTTTAAGGCAAAGTAAACGCGCCGCTTCAATTTCGGTAGCCATGTCGGCCAGTTTAAATTGTATGGCCTGTAGGTCGGATATCGCTTTTCCGAATGCCTTTCGCTCTTTCGAATACTGCAAAGCCAGTTCATAAGCGCCGGATGCAATGCCTAAAGCCTGTGAAGCAATGCCAATGCGGCCTCCCTCCAATGTTTGCATGGCGAACTTAAAGCCAAACCCATCTTCACCTATCCGGTTTTCCTTGGGCACTTTTACATCAGTAAACATTAACGAATGGGTGTCTGAACCGCGTATCCCCAATTTATTTTCCTTTGCCCCCACAGTAAACCCTTCCATGCCCTTTTCTACGATCAGTGCATTGATGCCGTGATGCTTTTTTGCGGCATCAGTTTGTGCTATTACCAGGTAAGTGGACGCAGTGCCCCCATTGGTGATCCAGTTTTTTGTGCCGTTCAGCAAATAGTGGTCGCCCATATCAATGGCTGTCGTCCTTTGCGAGGTTGCATCAGAGCCCGCTTCGGGTTCAGATAAACAAAAAGCGCCTATCTTTTCGCCTTTGGCTAAAGGGACAAGATATTTTTCCTTTTGCGCTTCGCTGCCATATTTCTCAAGCCCAAAACATACCAGTGAATTATTAACCGAAACTACAACCGAAGCAGAGGCATCGATCTTAGAAAGCTCTTCCATTACCAGCACGTAAGAGATAGCATCCATTCCGCTGCCGCCGTACTGCGGCGAAACCATCATGCCTAAAAAACCCAGTTCTCCTAATTTTTTTACTTGTTCGGTGGGAAATTTCTGGTGTTCATCACGTTCTATTACGCCCGGTTTAAGTTCAGTTTGCGCAAAATCACGCGCAGCCTGGCGAATCATCAGTTGTTCTTCAGTTAATTCGAAATGCATAGTATAATTGGTTGACCCGTCAAAAATAATATTATGCAAGCATAGTAAAAAATGCGTGCATAAAAAAAGAGAACCTTTTGCAAAGTTCTCTTTCCCCTAATTAATTTAAACTATTGATTAAACCCAAAACAAAGAACAATAAATCCCAGCTTGGGCGTCTGAGAATTCAAAAAATAAGTTTTTCACAGGTAGATGAAATTTTATTTTTTCAAAGATTTCATGCAGAGTCATTAATCAATGAACAAAAGTAACGCCACAATTCCACAAGCTCAATGACGAATACGTCAGAATTTGTTTAATTATATTGCAATTATTTTACAAACTTAAAATTTAGTTTATCCAATTTATTTATTAGATTGCACTTAATACCAATTATTAAATCCTTTCTGGAATATGCTATTAACTGATTTTGAATATCTTAACAACTCTGAAGACGCCTTCAAAAAGAAGATCGCCCTACAGATAAAAACCTTAAGAAGGCAAAACCAGGTTACACAGGAAAAATTTTACAGCGAGACCAATATTAATATAGCCCGGCTCGAGTCGGGCAAGGTAGATATACGCTTGGATACCTTAAGAAAAGTATGCTATTACTTTGATGTTTCCCTATCGGGCTTTTTTCACGGAATTTATTAACAGTCCATTTTTATTGTGTCCAAAAAAGCATAGCTTTCCATTATTTAATACACTTTTGTATTTTATTTTAAACAATCACAATAAACAATGCACAAAATAGTTGGCATCAAATTCATCCTGGTGGGGACAATCGGGATGATATTCTTAAGCTCCTGTAAGGAGAAGACAAAAGATTATGCAGCAAACGATGCAGTTTTTAAAAACATAGACAGCACCATAAAGCCAGGGGACGATTTTTTTCAGTACGCCAACGGCGCCTGGCTCAAAAAAAATCCCATCCCGCCGGCGTATTCCTCATGGAGCATTGGCAACGTAGTACAGGAAGAGCTGCGTAACCGTTTAAAGAAGATCAATGAAGATGCCTTGAATGCAAAAGCCGAAAAAGGATCGAGCACGCAGAAGATAGGTGACTTTTATTACAGCGGCATGGACACTGTAGATATAGAAAAGCAGGGCCTATCACCGCTTAAACCCGAGCTGGATAAAATTGACCAGGTAAAGGATATTCAGAGTTTGACCGATGAGTTTGCACATTTACAAACCATAGGCGTCGAGACACCGATAGGGGCAAGCATAAGCCAGGATTCAAAAAACAGTGCTAAGATGATGCTTACCTTATGGCAGGACGGCATCGGACTGCCAAACCGCGACTATTATTTTAATAATGACCAGCATAGTACTGACATCCGCAACGATTACCAGCAGAAACACTTACCCAATGTTTTAAAACTGGCCGGATTAGATGAAGCCGCTGCCGCAGCAGCTACCAAAAAAACTTATGCACTCGAAAAGTTTTTAGCTGATAGCTCAAGGAAGCTGGTTGACCTGCGCGACCCGTATCACAACTACAATAAAATGACTTTGGCCGGTTTAACCAAACTGGCACCGGGTATCGACTGGAAAACGATGTTTGATAAAATGGGTTATAAGGGTGTCGACTCGGTGATCGTTGGCCAGCCGGAATATTACAGAGCAGTAAATAAGGCGCTTAGTACTTACAGTATAGATGACTGGAAAACTTACCTGCGCAAAAACCTGGTAGCATCATTCAGCTACTGCTTAAGCAAACCATTTGATGACGAAAACTTCCGTTTTTATGGAATGGTATTATACGGACGGAAAGCACAGCTTCCGCGTTGGAAAAGAGTAATAGACGCTGAAAATGGCCTGATGGGCGAAGTGTTGGGACAATTATTTGTAAAAGAATATTTTCCTGAAAATACGAAAGAGCGCTATGTAAAACTGGTGGAAGCCATGCGCACCAGCTTTAAAGAACATATTGAGAAACTGGATTGGATGAGTGAGCCAACCAAGCAAAAAGCTTATGATAAACTGGCGAAGGTAATACCCAAGGTAGGGTATCCAGATAAATGGAAGGATTTCTCGACCCTTACGATAAATCGTGGACCTTATGTTTTAAACGTGATCAATGCCCGTGATTTCTGGCACAGGTTTGAGGCCAATAAGTTGGGTAAGCCGGTTGACCGTACTGAATGGGATATGACCCCGCAAACCTATAACGCTTATTACAATCCATCTAATAATGAGATCGTGCTGCCTGCTGCGCAGTTTATGATCCCAGGTGTTAAGGATGAAGATGTGGACGACGCCGTAGTTTATGGCTATGCTGCTGCCTCAACCATCGGGCACGAAATGACCCACGGTTTTGATGATGAAGGCCGCCAGTTTGATGCAAAGGGTAACCTGAAAGAGTGGTGGACGCCGGAGGATTCGGTGAAATTCACCAAACGTGCCCAAATGCTGATCGACCAGTTTAATGGCTACAGCATTTATGGCCTGCATGTGAATGGTAAAGCCACACAGGGTGAAAATATTGCCGATCTGGGCGGTATCGTGATCGGGTTGGATGCGTTTAAGAAAACCGACCAGTATAAGGAAGGTAAAACCATCAACGGTTTAACACCGATACAACGCTTTTTCCTGGGCTATTCATTAGGCTGGCTGGGTCAGGACCGCAAAGAATCCTTATCGAGCCAGATCCTTACCAATGAGCATTCGCCCGGCTTTATGCGGGTGAACGGGCCTTTCACCGATGTGCCTGAATTTTATGACGCCTTCCACATTAAAAAAGGCGATAAAATGTGGCTTGATCCGGATAAGAGGGTGAAAATATGGTAGCCCCTCCTAAATCCTCCCCAGTAGGGAGGACTTAAATAAGGTTTATCTATATCTTTGGAACCATGCAAATCGTCCATGCCCTGCAAGATTGGTGGCAGCATCAAACCTGGCTCGAAATCATTGGTGTGATCACCGGATTGCTGTGTGTTTACCTGGCAGCACGTAACAATATCTGGAACTGGCCTACCGCCATCATCAGCGTGGGTATTTACATCTTTATTTTTTTGGATGCCCGGCTTTATGCCGATATGGGCCTCCAGGTTTATTTCCTGGTCATGAATATTTATGGCTGGTATTTCTGGGCCAGGAAACCAGCAACTGAAGTAAAAACTCCCGTAGTTTTGATCACATTACGACAAGCTCTTATATCAGCATTGATAATAGCAGCCGTTACTCCGTCGTTAGGATTTTTATTGATCAGACTCTCACCAATATTGCATTATAAACCTGCTTCTTACCCGTATCTCGATAGCTTCTGCACGGCCTGCAGCCTGTTAGCCCAGGTTTTTTTGGCCCGCAAGGTTTTGGAGAACTGGCTGATATGGATATTTGTAGACATTATTTATGTAGGCGTCTACATATTCAAAGGGCTCGACCTTACCGCTGTAATGTATGCCATTTATGTAGGCATAGCTTTATTGGGTTATATCGACTGGAGAAAAGATTATAAAAAGCAATTGGCCTGATATCAAATTTATTAATATTGCCGTGATATTATACTGAAAGCTCAATGCAAAACCCCGCCGACCGCCATCCGCCAACCGCCCCTCTGAAAATCGCCGTAGTCGGCCCTGAGTCTACAGGCAAATCAACAATGTCGGCTTTTTTGGCTAATCATTACCAAACGGTTTGGGTACCTGAATATGCGCGCGGCTATTGTGAACAGTTAACCGGTCAGCCCACCTGGCAGGACGAGATCAATATGTTTTACGGACAGCTGGCTCTTGAGGAAGAATACCTGCCCAAAGCCAATAAGCTGCTCATTTGTGATACCACCTTCATCACCGTAAAGATATGGAGCGATTACACCTTTGGCCGGTCGCCGCAGGAAGTATTGGACGAATTGCCCAAACATCCTTATGATCTTTACCTGCTGTTGAACATCGACCTGCCATGGGAAGAAGACCCGCTGCGAGATTTCCCCCACATGCGTGAGCACTTTATGGGAGTGTGGTATAAAGAACTTCAGGGCCTGAATGCTAATTATGTCACCGTATCGGGCACAGGACAGGATAGATATGAAAGTGCAATCGTCGCAATTGATCAATTTCTGAACAAATAAAATTATTCATTTCTCAAACTTTTAACTGGGTTGCTGATTGCCGCTTTAACCGACTGAAAACTGATAGTGATCAGCGCGATCAGTATTGCTGCCAAACCGGATAACAGGAATACCCACCAACTGATGGCTATGCGATAGGCAAAATCCTGCAGCCAGGCATGCATAAAATAATAAGCTAAAGGCGACGCAATCAAAATAGCAATACCCACAAGACCCACAAAATCCCGGTTCAACAGGGTAACAATACCTGATACACTTGCCCCCAATACTTTCCGTACAGCTATTTCTTTCATGCGCTGCTGAGCAGTAAAAGTTGCCAGTCCGAACAAGCCCATGCAGGAAATAAAAATGGCTATTACCATTGCGATATTAAGCAAAGCGGAAGTCTTTTGTTCGCTCTCATAAAGTTTGGCTATGTTGTCGTCAAAAAAATGGTATTCAAACTTTTCATTCGGGTATAAGCTTTTCCAGATACTTTGAATCTGGGCAATGTCCTTACTTAAGCTGCCGGCTGCGCCACTTTTTCCGGTTAATTTAATGCTGACTGCTCTTTCGATACTTGAATTGGAGGTAATAAAGAACGGCGGTATCGCGTCATGTAAGGAATAGGCATTGAAATCTTTTACAACGCCTACGATCGTACCTTTCCGATCATCTATACCCGAATTAGCTGTTTTGCCAAGAATGTCGCGCGGGTCTTTGAAGCCTAATTGTCTTACAGCCGTTTCGTTAATCAAAAATTCCGCATTATTATCCGATCCCGCAAGATTTCTGCCCGCAATTATTTTTAAGCCAAAAAGAGGCACATAGTTTTGGTCCCCGGCTTCGTATGCTGCGCTCAGTTTTATGTCCGGAGCATTTGTCAGCTCAAAATGCGTATTGGAATGAACTTTAGCAGCGGGGGCATCAAGGTGTACGCTGGCCTGTTTTATATCAGGGAGCGTCAGAAGTTTTTGGGCAAATATCCCGGCACGCTGATTTGGATTGTTGTAACTTGTATAAAAAGCAACAATCGCATCTTTATTAAAGCCAAGGTCCTTATTCAATACATAATGCAGCTGGTTGCCAACTATAAGTGTACTGATCACAAAAATAAGTGAGACCGTAAACTGAAAAACGATCAATGTCTTACGCAGATAGCCCCCGCTATTTTTTTGCGCCCCCTGCCCGCCTTTCAGCGTTAATGCGGGTTTATATGACGATAAAACCTTTGCGGGATAAAAACCGGCCAATAAAGTTGTTACCAGGGTGATCATCACTAAAAATACCAGTGTAAAAGGACTTAATAAATTGAGCGCGATGCCCACCGGTATCAAATTATGCAAGCTGTTCAGGACCGGGAAAGCCAGGATAACCGAAACGATAACTGCAAACAAGGTAAGCAGGAAGGTCTCAGACAAAAACTGCAGCATTAATCCATTACGGCTGCTGCCTAATACTTTGCGAACGCCTATCTCTCTCGCCCTGTATAATGAGCGTGCGGTTGACAGGTTAACAAAATTTATTACCGCAATAACCAGGATAAATCCGGCTATACCTATCAATCCATACAAGGTTGGTAAATGCGCTTTACCCGAATAAAAGTCGTGGTAATTGCTGTTGTAATGAATATCATTTAGCGGCTGCAGCTTTAGTGTTACCGTATGCCCGGGATAGGGTGGGATGTGCCGTTGAAAAAATGCAGCAAATTGCTTTTCCACTTGTGCAAAGCTAATGCCTTTATCGAGTTTTACAAAGCCCTGGGCCGTACCGTTCCAATTGCCCCAATGATCCAATTGAATTATTTTGCTTAAAAAACTATGCTGAATGGTTGCGGAAGAAATAAAATCTCTAAAACCGAAGTCTGTTTGCTTATTCCAGTCTCTCACCACTCCCGAAACCGTAACTGTAAGCGAATCATTTAATAAAACATCGCGGTATAAGATAGTTTTGCCTACTGCACTGGCCGATCCGCCGGGGCCAAAATATTTATTCGCTTCACTTTCTGACAGCACCACCTTAAAAGGTTCGTTTAATGCAGTTGCCGGATTTCCCTGCAGCCATTGGTATTTAAACAGGTCAAAATATTGCGGGTCAGCAACGATTATCGGCGATGCTTCTTCGCCCAACCTCACCGGGTCAAATTTCTTAATGGTCTGCCCGGCACTATTTTTTATAGATACTCCTGCATAATAGTTATAAAATGCGGCCACGGTTTTAAACCCGGTCAGTTCATTGCGTACCGTCATCGGTAAAGCATTGATCATGCCGCCAACGTGATCCGTGTTTCCTGTCGCATTATCTTGTTGATCGGAAACAATACGGTATATGCGGTCCTTATCCGTTTGAAAGTTATCAAAGCCCAGTTCGTAGCTGACGATCAGGAAGATGATCAGAGCAGAACAAATCCCCAGTGCAAGTCCCAGTACATTAATGATCGTATTGGAGCGATGCTTTGTAATATTTCGCCAGGCTGTTTTAAAGTAGTTTCTTATCATAGCAGCTTCATTTATTACGAATAGTTTCGTAAATATCATGCCAGTACAATAAGGCGCTGATTCTTAAATAGATAAAAAATAAACCTTATGCCGGATGTATCAAAAACGAACAACAGGCGTACGTTTATAAAACAATTTATTTACCTTAATTAAGCCTCCGTGCAACGTTCAAAAAAACAGCGCGTCATATAACCTGAAAGCTGACAATTTGGAATCCGTATACATTGATAAGCATTATGACCTGGTGGTCGAGTGCAAGCAGGGCAGTAAAAAAGCCTGCTTCGAGCTTTACCGTTTGTATTCGAAAGCGATGATGAATGTCGCCTTCCGGATAGTGGGCAGTATTGACGAAGCCGAAGATGTATTACAGGAGGCCTTTCTGGATGCTTTTAACCGGGTAAAGGATTTCAGGCAGGAAACCACTTTTGGATTATGGCTGAAGCAGATCGTGGTTCACCGGTCAATCAATCTGTTGCGGAAACGCAAACTGGAATTTGTTGAACTTGAGGATGGACAAATAGAAAATATTGCAGGGGATGAAAGTGAAAGCGATGAGGAAATACAATACAAAGTGGTCCAGGTAAAGGAGGCCATGAAAGAACTACCTGAAGGATACAGGCTGGTCATTTCATTATACCTGTTAGAAGGGTACGACCATGAAGAAATAGGACAGATTTTAAATATTTCTGAAAATACTTCAAGAACGCAGTTTTTGAGGGCAAAAAGAAGACTGAACGAGATTTTAATAAGAAAAGGAATAACATCATGAGCAAGCGATTAGAAGATTTCATTAAAATGAATAAAGAAGAATTTGATGATCTGGGGCCATCAGCAGACCTGTGGCAGAGAATAGAAAAGCATTTGCCCGCCGAGGGGGCACCGATAAAAAAGCCGGAAGCAAAAACATTTTCGCTCAACTTCGTTCTGCGGGTCGCGGCTTCTGTAATCGTGGTAATGGGCATCGCTTTCGTTTTATATTTGCGCCACGAAAGAAGCGAAGGCGTTAATTATGCGGCTATTAATCCAACTTATGCCAGGCAGCAAGTGCAATACACATCGATGATAGAGACCAAGCGTAACGAGCTGAGAACCATAGCCAAATCAGATCCGGAATTATATAAGGAGTTCAATACCGAGATCGCCCGGATGGATTCAACTTATAACAGGCTGAACAGGGATTTGGCAACAAGTCCTAACCAGGAGCGCGTTTTACGTGCCATGATACGTAACCTGCAAATCCAGAGCGAGATACTTAACCAGCAATTGGGGGTGATCGAACAGCTTAATCAAACTAAAAAGGAACAAACCAATGAATCAAAGAATATATAAACCAGTACTGTTTATTGCAGCCTTGTTAACACTGGTTCAGCCGGTGTTTGCACAGGATACGGGCGATAGCTCAGCATATTTTGATAGCAAAGCTTTTGACAAGGGCATACGGGTGCTTGACCTGAAATTAAAGCTAAACACCAAACACCTGGAGCTGGCGATGAGCAACCTGGACAAAAATTTAAATGAAAGCTTTAAAAATTTGCATTTAGGTAAGCTGGGGGCAGACATTTCTGCCGGTGTGACTGACATTGTTGGCAGCATAAATGTAAATACAGGTGATGATCTGGAACCATCCAATTCATCAAGCAGCCAGGTGCAGGACAGGACAAAGAATTACAGCAAAAGTTACCCGGTTGACGGGAATGATGAACTGGTGCTCGATAACAAATATGGCCGGGTAACCATAAACACCTGGAGCAAAAACGAAATTAAGGTGGATGTGCAGATCAAAGCTACTGCAACCGATGATGAAACCGCGCAGAAGCTGATGGATGCGATAAGCATTTCGGATAGCAAGAGTGGAAATGTGGTATCATTTCGTACCAACTTTAATAATAGCTCCAAATCGATATGGAATATATTCAATAACATGAATGACCGCCATAGGGCCGAGGTGAATTATACCATCTACATGCCATCAACCATGGCCCTGGATATGCGCAACCGTTATGGCGGTGTGGTGCTGCCAAGCCTGAGCGGCAAGGTGATGTTAGATAACTCCTACGGCTCTTTAACTGCAAAAGCGTTAACTAATCCGTCCAATGTACTTAATTTAAGATACTATGAAGCCAGTATAGAAGAGGTATCAAGTGCGGAGATCAACCTTTCATACGGTTCTTTAAAGCTGGGTACCGTTGGTAAATTAGTGTCAAATGTAAGTTATGCCCCTGTAGATATCGGCAAACTGATCTCATCAGGTAGCCTGAATGTACGTTATGGCGGCGGGATAAAAATAAGCGAGATAAGTAAGGGATTAAAAAATCTCGATATCAACGCCAAATATTCAAGCGTTAATGTGAACCTGAAAGGTGACGAGAGTTTTGATTTTGACGTAACTGTTAAATATGGCAGCTTTAATTTTGATGAAAACAGGCTGAAGGTAACCAGCAAATCGCCGTCGGACGATTCACGCGGTTTTCATTCGACTAAAAACTATAAAGGCTATGCCGGTAATAGCAACTCAAATAATAAAATAAGTATTAACAGCACTTATCAGAGTGTAAAATTGGACTGATCTTTACAACAGAACAGCATCAGTATTATCATAGCTACAGGAGTAATCCTGGGTTTTAAGAGCAAAAAAAAAATCCTTTCAGGTTATGAAAGGATTTTTTTTATATCAATATATCTTATTGAGTGCTTACCGTAGTTGTCACATCCGATGATGTTTCTAACTGCTTTTTGAAGACGTCAAGCAGACGGCCGCCTTTATAAAAATAACGGCTGTAATAACCGTCGTCCAGGCTGCTGATAGACACACCTTTTGATGAGGCATGTGCGAATTTATTATCGCCTAAATAAATACCTACATGGCTTATGCTGCGGCTGTGTATTTTAAAGAAAACCAGGTCACCTTCCTGCAGGTCGTCCTTACTGACAGGGCTTACCATACTGAAAATGTCACGCGAGTTGCGTTTGATAGTCAGGTTAAATACGTTGCTGTAAAGTTCTTTTGTAAATGCCGAGCAGTCAATTCCTTTTTTGGAGTCGCCGCCAAAATGGTATGGGGTACCTACCCAGTCATAAACAAATTGAAATAACTTTACATTGGAGGTGGTTGACAGTGCAACACCCATTATTTGTGAAAAGTATTCTTTGATCAATCCATCCTGCTCATCGGGTGCCTTGTCAGCAGGCTGACTTGCGGCAGTTTTGGTCTGAGCCATTGCAGCAAAAACGGTCAGGCTCAAAGTGAGTACGAGGATAGTTTTCTTCATTAATCGCTAGTCTTTGTTGTATTTACGGGGGCAACAGAGCTTACTAAAATCAGATATTATTTACCTGGTGCCTGCAAAACTATTGCAATTTTTCATAATTACAAATAAATGACACCTTTTTTTAAAATATCGTAATGCCCTTTTACGATTAAGCTGTTAAAAAGTTACACTGTTAAAAATTTTAACTGTTTGGAACGTAGCCAGATAGCTCAAAGATGCCCAAACGAACAAATAATGGTAAATTCTTTACAACAAATTTGTTGCGGTTTCGATATTTTCAAGGATATAATTAGATTTGCGCTTCTCAATAGAAATTGATCGTTTACAAATGAGTTCAATCGAAATAAATAAAGACACCTACCTGATGTGGTACGAGTCTATGCTGCTGATGCGCCGGTTCGAAGAAAAGTCGGGCCAATTATATGGTCAGCAAAAGATCCGTGGTTTTTGCCACCTGTATATTGGTCAGGAAGCTGTGCTTGCCGGGGCGATGTCGGTATTAAAACCAGAGGATAGTTTGATCACTGCTTATCGTGATCATGCCCATGCCATTGCAAAAGGTGTGTCGTCAAATGCTATCATGGCCGAACTGTATGGCAAAGCTACCGGATGCTCAAAAGGCAAGGGCGGTTCCATGCACATGTTTGATAAGGAAAAGCATTTCTATGGCGGCCACGGTATCGTAGGCGGACAGATCCCTTTGGGTGCAGGTATTGCATTTGCTGAAAAATATAAAGGTACCGAGTTTGTGAACGTAGCCTACATGGGCGACGGCGCCGTACGCCAGGGTGCCTTGAACGAGACCTTTAATATGGCTGCGCTTTGGAAGCTACCGGTAATATTTGTTTGCGAGAACAATGGTTATGCCATGGGTACTTCGGTAGAGCGTACTACTATACAAACAGATATCTATAAACTGGGTTTACCTTATGGTATCCCGTCATCGGCAGTAGATGGTATGGACCCTGTTGCGGTACATAATGCCATGGACGAAGCTGTTCAGCGTGCCCGTGCAGGCGAAGGCCCTACTTTCCTGGAGATGCGTACCTATCGTTATAAAGGTCACTCTATGTCCGATCCGCAGAAATACCGCACTAAGGAAGAGTTGGAAAGCTATAAAGCAAAAGATCCTATCGAATTGGTTAAACAAACCATACTGGCTGAGAAATATGCTGACGAGGCATGGTTTGAGCAGATAGAAGAAAAGGTAAAAGCCGAAGTGGATGAGTCTGTAAAATTTGCGGAAGAGTCACCATGGCCGGAAGCTAAAGAGTTGTACACTGATGTGTATGTAGAAAAGGATTATCCTTTTATTATGAGCTAACCGTTATTATTATACTAAATTTAAAAACAACTATTCATCAATAATATGGCCGAAGTAGTTAAAATGCCTAAAATGAGCGATACCATGACCGAAGGGGTATTGGCGAAATGGCATAAAAAAGTGGGCGACAAGGTAAAATCGGGCGATGTGCTGGCCGAGATAGAAACTGATAAGGCCACGATGGATTTTGAATCGTACCAGGACGGCACCTTATTATACATCGGTGTAGAAGAAGGCAAAGCTGTTCCGATTGACGCGGTGATAGGGGTGATAGGTAAGGAAGGTGAGGATTATAAAACTGCTTTGGATAGTGCAAGTAGCAGTAGCACTGGCAGTAGCAGTGAAGCTCCTACAGAAAAGCCTGCAACTGCTTCTGCCACTGCGACCCAGGAATCAGCTGCTCCTGCCGCAGCAACTAAAGAAGCTACACCCAAAGTAGACGTCTCAAAAATACCTGCCACCGTGATTCGTATGCCTGCCTTGAGCGATACGATGACAGAAGGAGTTATTAATAAATGGAATTTTAAAGTAGGCGATAAAGTAAAATCTGACGACTCACTTGCGGATGTGGAAACCGATAAGGCAACCATGGAAGTTGTGGGATACGAGTCAGGCACTTTATTATATATCGGCCCCAAAGAAGGCGAAGCCGCACCTGTAAATGGCATCATTGCTATTGTAGGGAAAGAAGGGACTGATATCACACCTTTGCTGCAAGACGGAGGCGCTTCAGCTCCAGTAGCAGCAGAAAGTAGCAGTGAAGCCCCTGCTGCTGAATCTGTATCAGCTGAAACCACTTCAACCAATACAACTACTACAACCTCTTCGACCACCAGCGACGACAGCCGTGTAAAAGCATCACCTTTAGCGCGTAAGATCGCAAAAGACAAAGGCATCAACCTGAATGATGTAAAAGGATCCGCCGAAGGCGGCCGTATCATTAAGAAAGATGTAGAAGAGTTTACTCCAGGCGCTAAACCTGCTGCGGCTGCAAGTACACCTGCTACTGCAACTGCCCCTGCTACTAAAGAAGCCACTGCACCTGCCACTGCAACTATTCCGCAATATATTGGCCAGGAAAAATATACCGACAAACCGGTTTCGCAAATGCGTAAGACCATCTCAAGGCGTTTGTCTGAGAGCTTTTTGATCCCGCATTTTTACCTTACTATATCTGTTGATATGGACCAGGCTATGGTGGCGAGGACTAAAATGAATGAGGTTGCCCCGGTGAAGATATCCTTTAATGACCTGGTACTGAAAGCCTGTGCTGTTGCCTTAAAACAGCATCCGGTTGTAAACGCATCATGGCTGGGCGATAGCATCCGCTATAACGAGCACGTGAACATTGGCGTTGCCGTTGCGGTTGACGAAGGTTTATTGGTGCCTACCGTGCGTTTCGCCGATGGCAAATCACTAAGCGCCATATCAGCAGAAGTAAAAGACTTTGCACAACGTGCCAAAGCTAAAAAACTACAGCTGCCCGAAATGGAAGGCTCAACCTTCACCATATCTAACTTAGGTATGTTTGGGGTAGATGAGTTTACCGCTATTATTAATCCTCCGGGAGCCTGTATATTAGCCATCAGCGGCATACAGCAGATACCGGTAGTAAAAAATGGTGCTGTTGTACCCGGCAATGTAATGAAGCTGACTTTAACCTGCGACCACCGCGTGGTTGATGGTGCAACAGGTGCCGCTTACCTGCAAACCCTGAAAGCACTGCTGGAGGAGCCGGTTAGGTTGTTGGTTTAGTCCGAAAGACAGAAAGTCGGCAAGTCCGAAAGTAAATATTTAAGAGCGATAGGTTTAGGCCTGTCGCTTTTTTTTGTGCTGAATGTTTGATTTATAATCTTGTCATGTTGAACGATAGTGAAACATCTTCTTCGTAATGCAAATTCAACGCTTTCCCTTTAAGAAGTTCCTTCGTTCCTCAGGATGACAAATAGAATTACACAAGCTATTGATTAAATTACTAAACTCTACCTAAATTTACCGCATGACCTTTGCCGATAAAGTGATCCGTTTTAACCAGCAGCTGGAGCATACAGGTGCCCCTTTACCTCCGGGCATCCGCATTATGAACCCTTACAGAGAATTTGAACAAACACTCAGTATCTCTGAAACCTTCTACCGAAAATATTATAATGATAACCATCCGCGCCATGTTATTTTAGGCATCAATCCAGGCAGGTTTGGGGGCGGCCTTACCGGTATCCCCTTTACTGATCCGAAAAGGTTAAAATCTGAATGTGGCATTGATTATGAAGGCAAGATTACACATGAGCCATCTTCGGTTTTTGTGTACGAGGTGATCCACGCTTATGGTGGTGCAGAAGCGTTTTATAAAGACATCTACATTAATTCACTTTGTCCGCTGGGTTTTACAGTGATGGATGATAAAGGCAAAGAGAAAAACTATAATTATTACGACAGCCGCGAACTGGCTAATGCCGTACATGGTTTTATCGTCGATAATATCCGCAAACAGATAGCCCTGGGCATAGTCACTGATGTGTGCTTTTGCTTCGGCACGGGTAAAAATGAGAACTACCTGCGCAAACTGAACGACGAGCATCATTTCTTCAAAAAGATCATCGCGCTGGAGCACCCCCGTTTTATTATGCAGTACAAAACCGCAAGCAAGCAATTTTATATTGATAAGTACCTGGCGGCTTTTGAGGAGGTTAAATTATAGCGATGGGTTTTCAAACCCATCGCTATCGAAATGCCTGTTGGCATCTGTAGGGGGTGTAGTGTAGTACTACACGTACTACAGTAAACTACACTTGTAACACCTTATAAACAAGTGTGTTCCATTTTAGCATCAATTAAAAGTTAATTTTCGACAAACCATTAGCACCCGCTATATACAGCGTTTTACCATCATTTGATATGGCAAGCCTCTTATTATTAACATTGTCGGCAATTAATGAAACCTGGTCATTCTGTATTTTATAAATTTGTCCCAAGCTGGAAATGCCAACCGCAGGGTCAGGGTTATCTTCGCCAAACAACCCGGTTTTTAGGTACAATACTTTTCCATCCTTGCTTACTTCAATGCAAGTTAATACACCAAAGTCCACTTCGGTGATGGGGCCTTCAAACGGTGGAGACGTATGGTTTGTGGGACCTATGCCATAAGAATTTAATAAAGTATAAGTGTAAGGCGGAGCGGTAAAAGCACTTTTAAAAAGCTTGCCATAGAACGAATTAGTGGAAGCGGCCAAACCGCAATCCCATAAGGTACTGGGAGTTCCACCTATACCAAATGAAGTAATAAATATATCGAAATCCTCAGTCATACCCTGCAAGGTCAGCCGGCTGTAATGACCATCGGTAGTTATTTTGCCGAGTGTAAGCAATTCGACATTAATAGTAGATATTCCAAAAACAATTGACTTGTCCGTTTCGTCAACGCTGATTTCCCAATTGCCGAAACTTGTTTCGTCGAAATCTTGCAATGGCGCAACACCAACTTTATAGTATTTTATCTCCTTGCCGTTTTTTATAACCTTAATACCGTTAGCCGCTCGCAGGTAAAACGTAAAGTCTTTAGAAATTGCCAAATATTGCGGAGTAAAATCGGTGTATATCGAAGCCGGAAGCACATCAACCAGCTGTCCACCCGTCAGTTTTTTTAATTTTCCATTCTCTATTAAAAAAACAGAATTGTCATAGCAGACCTGCACATCAGTAAACTGGTGCTGGGGGGCAGTAAAAATAACTACAGGCGAAGCGGCAAGCGACTGGGTACTATGACTGGTGGCTGCTGTTTTTGCAGGTTTCGGGTCCGTCCCGTTTTTCTGACATGAAAAGCCGAAGCCGATCAAAATTAACAGGATTACCCTGCTAAAGTAAAAGTTTACATTTTTCATAAGGCTGATTTTAAATTGGTTACGGATATGCAAGTTAAATCACAACCACTGATAAAAAATGAACATGTACACGGATGTATAACAGAATGAGGCAATTGAGAAAAAATGGGAAGAGATGTCTATAATCAAAAAAGCAGAGCCCTTTCCCAAGGCTCTGCTCAATTATAAACTAATAAAGGTTTAGGCAATCATTCCGAAATCGGCATTCCGACTTCCGCATTAAAATAACTCACTCTTTCGATATCAACTGCTCATTACCGGCTAATGACCTGGCGCTTTCGGCGAGACGTATAAACTCCGACCGGTAGCCTTCATCATCCTTTCCCTTTGCTGCTTTTGCTATACCGATGGCCTGGCTGAAGTTACTTTTTTGTTTGAATGACGAATTGCGCAGCAACATGCCAAACTCAGCCACGGCACTTGCAAATCGGAAATCGGCAGTGGTGGTTTTGAAATCCACTGGTTTATCAGCCACAGTTACCAGACTCATTTTGCTTTGATCTTCGCCCGGTTGTTTGTACCTGAATTTGATGGTCATCATTTCATCAGATCCACTTGTGATAATTGGCGCCTGGTTTGTTTTTTGGTATTTCAGCGGGTCAACGCTTTGACTGTAATCGTCTTTTATACCTGCGGGAACTATCTCATAAAAGGTAGTCACCGTATGGCCCGATCCCATGTCGCCGGCATCTTTTTTATCATTATTAAATTCTTCTTTAGCCAACATGCGGTCCTCGTAACCCACCAGGCGGTAGGCCTGCACTTTGGCGGGGTTAAACTCTACCTGTACTTTCACATCCTTAGCTACAGTAAACAGTGTGCCGCCAAACTCGGTCACAAAAGCTTTATGTGCTTCTGTAATATTATCGATATAGGCATAGTTGCCATTACCTTTGTCGGCCATAGTTTCCATCTTGCTGTCTTTATAATTACCCATCCCAAAGCCCATGATAGACAGGTCGACTTTCGACTCCCGCTCCTTTTCTATCAGCTGTTCCATATCACCATCACTTGAGGGGCCTACGTTGAAATCGCCATCGGTTGATAGTACGATGCGGTTATTGCCCCCTTTTTTAAAGTTCTCTTTAGCAATTTTGTAAGCTAATTTCAAGCCCTGGCCACCTGCGGTCGATCCGCCCGCGCTCAGGTTATCAATTGCATTGTAAATGGTCGATTTTTTGTCGCCCGCCGTTGATGGCAGTACCAGTCCGGCATTACCGGCATACACCACAATGGCCACACGATCCTGTGCCCGCAGCTGGTCGACCAGCATTTTAAGGGATGATTTTACCAAAGGCAGTTTATTCGGTTCATCCATCGAGCCGGATACATCGATCAGGAATACGAGGTTAGAAGCAGGCAGGTTTTCAGTCGGGATGGTTCTGGCTTTCAGACCGATGCGCAGCAAACGGTGATTGGTATTCCACGGGGCGGAAGAAAGCTCGGTATGGATAGCCACAGGCTCGTTATCAGCCGGCCCGGCAAGATCATATTTAAAATAATTGATCATTTCCTCTACGCGTACTGCGTCAGCAGGCGGCAACTGACCTGCATTGATAAAACGCCTTACATTACTGTACGATGCTGCATCCACATCAATAGAAAATGTTGACAGGGGATTATCCTTTGCATTTAAGAAACTGTTTTCCGTTTGGGCTTTGTAGCTTTCGTCATCGGGTTCTGCTACATTTGAAGTACTATAACCTAAATTACTTACACCTCTTATTTTAACTGTTGCAGGAGCGTATTGTTCATTAACTACAATACCAGCAGCTTGCCCGGCTAACGCTTGATTTGGAGTCACAATAGCTACACTTCCTGTAACATCCCTTTTTATTTTCGCCTGGTAGCCGGTTACTACTACTTCACGCAATGCGAGTGATACAGGATTCAAATACACATCAAGTTTATCCGCCTTGCGAAGTTTAACTTCTTTGGTTTGATAGCCTACAAAAGCAAATACGAGCGTATTGTATCCGTCAGGCACATCAATGGCGTAGGAGCCATCCGCTTTGGTTTGAATGCCGGTGTTGCTGCCTTTTATTGTCACCGTTGCACCAGGGATAGGTTGTTTGTCGTCACTTGCAAACACAGTGCCGGTAATGTGCCGGGCAGTGCCGCTGATCTTGAATGATGCCAGTGCGGCGATCATTAAAGTGAATAATATTAATTTTTTCATGGTTATTGGTTTTTATGGATAGGATGCATACAAATCAGTATTTCCATAAGCCAATGAAAAATTTTATTTTTCCGCCCTGAAATGAGCTTTTTTAGCAAACCAGTTAAAACCGACAATACCGAAGACGAAGCACAACTGAACAATTACCGTATAAGCGGTGATATTGCGGTTTTAGGCAAGCTGTTTGAAAAATATGTGTCGTTGATCTATGGGGTTTGTTTAAAATACCTGAAAGATGAGGATGCTGCCAAGGATGCCGTAATGGGCATATTTGAGGAGCTGATTGTAAAAGCGAAACAGCATGAAGTAAAGCAATTCCGCAGCTGGGTGTATGTGTTGAGCCGTAATTATTGTTTGATGCAGCTTCGGTCGGACAAGAAAGGCGGGGAGATTTCTTTGGACGAGGTTATGGAATTTACACCGTTGGTGCATCCTGATGATAACAACAAAGAAGAGACCCTGAAAGCTTTGGAGCGATGTATGGAGAAGCTGATACCGGTACAAAAACAAAGTATCGACTTATTTTATTTAAAAGAGAAGTGTTATAAAGAAATAGCGGAGTTGACGGGATTTACCTTAAATGACGTGAAAAGTTATATCCAAAATGGGAAACGCAACCTGAAGTTGTGCCTGGAGAAGAACCGTGAATAGAGAAAAAGACATAGCGCAGATCAGGAAGTACCTTAACGGGGAGCTTAATGCCCGTGCCATGCACGACCTTGAACGCCGTGCCCTGGACGATCCTTTCCTGGCAGATGCCATGGAAGGCTTTGAGCAGGCCGGTAATGACCAGCAAGCCAATTTGGATGATCTTTCCAGTCGCTTACAGCAGCGTACTACAAAAAAAGAAAGACGTATTATACCGTGGATACCACTATCCATAGCCGCATCCATATTGGTGGTGATAGGGGCGGGGATATGGTTTTTTACAGGTAACCAGTCTGCACCGCCAAAGCAATTGGTTGAAAATATCAAACCGGAACCAAAGAAGGCTGCAATGCCGGATACGTTATCCCCAGAAACCCGTGAAGCTGCTGTAAAAAGCTATAGAAAAATCAAAATAGAACCTGCCCAAAAAGCTTATCAAAAAAAATCAGCCGGTAATGCTGAGCGTATGGCTGCCGTAACAGAAGCTAACCAGTCGCCAGTTGTAGCAACAGAACCTGCATCAGCCTCGGTTGACGACCAGGCGGTGCAGTTATATAAACCTAAAAAGGATTCGGTACAGACAAGCGAGATGATCGTAAAAGACATGAATCAAAAGAAGCAGCCTGAAAAAGTGATCTTGCGGGAGGTGGCCGTTGCAAAAGCTAAACAACCTGCTGCTGCAGAAACCGTTTTACAAAGCCGTGCCGACGGCGTATCCGTAACGCCAGCTGAAGGCCGGACGCTTACCGGTGTTGTAATGGGCAGCGATGGCTTGCCGATAACAGGTGCAACAGTGAAGGTAATGGGCAGGCCTTTTGGCGCTGTTACAGATGCGAAGGGCAAATTCTCCCTGCCGGATGTGTCAAAAGACCAGACATTGGCTGTAAATTTTATCGGCTATAGCGGCAAAAAAGTAAAGGTGGATAACCAGGATTCGATCAGCATCAATTTAGAACCTAATAATAGTTCCCTTGCGGAAGTGGTAGTTACTGGTTACAGCACCAAAAAAGAAGACAGCGATGTCACTTTTGAAGATGCTCATCCCAAAGATGGCTGGTCTTCTTTTAATAATTATTTAAAGGCAAACGCCAAATCGCCTGACGGGAAAACCGGGAAGGTTAAGTTATCTTTTATAGTTGCTGCTGATGGAAGCCTTAGCCAGTTCAAAATAACCAAAAGCCTGAGTGATATAGCTGATAAAAAAGCGATAGATATTGTTACCAATGGACCCGCATGGATAGGAGCCAGTGACGGGAAAGCCAAAGTAGTAAAGGTGACGGTTAATTTTAAATAAGAAATAGTTGAGTCAAAATTCATTGCCCCGATCCTTTAGGTCGGGGTTATAAATATAATTGTGACCTGGCTTTAGCCGAAATTACGCCAATGCTTGGCTAAAGCCGTATATTAAAATAACTCTTGTCCCCACGCTAAAGCACGGGGCAATGATTGAAAGAGACATATAATTTGGTTTTATCCCTTTTTCTTATCGGCAAAATCAAACACTTTTTGCAATAATGGGGTGGACCGTGCTGACGGCAGATTCTTGCGTATCTTCAATTCTTCCTGTGCAATTTCCAAAAACAAGCCATCAATGGTTTTTTGAGTCGCATAATCAGAGATATCTGGATTCATGTGCTTTACAAATGGCAGCTTATTATATTCACCAGCTGCGGTCCCATAATATTTGGTAGCACCTACTTTATCAAGGCTCACCTTTATTACAGGTTTAAATTTTGCGGCTAATGCTATGGTAGTAGTCCGTTTAAAATATTGGGTAGCGGCATCCTGTTGCCCCATTAAAATACCGGTAACATCTTTCAGTGTCATTTTTTGGATCGCATCAATAAATATGGGTTTAGCTTCTTTTGCAGCGTCTTCGGCAGCCCGGTTAAGCGAGAGGATCACATTATCGCAAAGCTTATTCATGCCCATTCCGCGTAAAGTCTTTTCAACTTTTTGAGCCTCGGGAGGAAATAATATTTTCACAGCAGCATTGCCAAAAAAACCGTTTACAGCCGAAAGCCGGTCGGAACTTTTACTGGTGCCTTGCTTTAAAGCCTGGCGTAGTGCATTGCCTATCTCGAGACTTGTAGGAACAATTTGAGGGTAATCAGCAGAAGTGTTTACGGGTTTGTAATTATCAAAACTCGAAAGACTAAAGCCGATCAATAGCAGCGGCAGTAATAAAAATGCTCTTTTCATAGATATGGTAGTTAGACGTTAGAAAATATAAAGTTAGCCTATTGCCCGCATTAAGGCAAATACCCCGGCAGCAATTAATCCCGAAATAGGGATAGTGATGATCCAGGCCCAAACCAAATTAATGGTAACACCCCAGCGCACTGCTGATAAGCGTTTGGTCAGCCCTACGCCGATAATGGAGCCGGTAATGGTATGCGTGGTAGAAACAGGTATCCCGAAGCGCTCAGTAAAAAACAGGGTGATAGCACCCGCAGTTTCAGCGCTTACACCTTCCAATGGGGTAATTTTGGTAATGCGCGAGCCCATGGTTTTTACAATTTTCCAGCCGCCTGAAAGCGTACCTAAGGCGATTGCAGAGTAACAGGCCAGCGGTATCCAGTCGGGCATGTGGCTGCCTGAGGGGATTACCTTAGATGCGATCAATGCCACGTAAATAATACCCATTACCTTTTGCGCATCGTTACCGCCATGGGCAAAGCTTAATGCTGCGGATGAGATCAACTGCAGCCTTTTAAACCATTTTTCAGCAGCAGACGGCCTTGAGTTTTTACTGAGGTGCAATACAAGAATAGTTACAAAATAGCCGATGAAAAGGCCCATAAACGGGGCGACTACAATGTAAGCACATATCGTTAATATGTAACCGGTATTAACGGCGTTCAACGGATGCGCACCCAGATACAGAGCGTTGGTTATCCCGGCACCGGCAAAACCGCCTATCAGCGTGTGCGAAGAACTTGACGGTATACCAAACCACCAAGTGATCAGGTTCCAGCTGATAGCAGCTATGAGCCCTGCAAGCAATACCGGTATGGTCACAAAATGTTCCACTACAATTTTAGATACCGTATTGGCAACTTTGTGGTCTTTAATAAAAAAGAAGACAATGAAATTGAACATTGCAGCCCAAAGCACCGCCTGGAAAGGGGTTAATACTTTAGTAGATACAATGGTTGCGATGGAGTTGGCGGCATCATGAAAACCATTTGTATAATCAAATAATAACGCCAGGCAAATTACTACAACGAGTGACGAGGTTACCATCTATTGCAATTAGGCGTTTTTAACTAAGATTGATTCCATTACGTTGGCTGCATCCTCGCAACGGTCTGTTGCGGTTTCCAAAGCTGCTAATATTTCTTTGTATTTGATCAGGCGTATCGCATCAGTCTCGTACAGGAAAAGATCAGCTACTGCGCGGTCAAAAACATAGTCAGCCTGGTTTTCTACGCTGTTAATGCGGATACAGGAATCGGCAATATTACGCACGTTTCTCAAATCTTTTAATTCACGTACAGCTTTTTCCAGATCCTGACTGGCCTGTAATATCAGTTCGGCCAGTTTGCGGATGTGTTCATTAAAATCATCTATCCGGTAAAGGCTCATGCGGTTAGCCGCGCCTTGTATAAAGTCGGCAACATCATCAATCGCCGTAGCCAGCGAGTGTATGTCTTCACGGTCAAACGGCGTAATAAAGTTTTTCCCGAGCTCAAGGTATATCTGGTGGGTAAGCTCATCTCCCTTGTTCTCTAATTTATCTATCTGTTTAAACAGCTCCTCACGGGTGGTAAGGTTGTTGGAGTTAACGGCTTCAACTAAAACTCCCGACATCACTACTACGTTATTAGCAGCTTGTTCAAATAACGGGAAGAATATTTTTTTGTCTTTCGGTACAAAGTATTGGAAGATGCTGTTGAGTGACATTTTAAATATGTTTGGTCGAAATGTTGGATGTTCAATATTAAATTATTGCAAAGGTAAAGTTTACAATGTTAAGTTAATGTTAACTCTTTAGAACAGGTATATTGGGGAATGGCAATGCCTGTTTGGCTTTTTGTAAAGTGAAGCCAAAGGTTGAGCCAAGTCCTTCCGTACTACGCACATTGATAGTTTGATCATGAGCCTCAATAATATGCTTTACTATTGCTAACCCCAGTCCCGAGCCGCCAATTTGCCTTGAGCGACTGGTATCTGTACGGAAAAAGCGCTCAAACAAACGGGGCAGGTATTTCTCTTCAATACCAATGCCATCATCGGTTACTTCAACCAGCACCTGGTCGTGCAGTTCAAAAAGGCTGATGGAGGTACTGCCGTCTTCCTTGCCATATTTGAATGAATTATCGATCAGGTTAACCAGTACCTGCCTTATTTTTTCCCTGTCGGCAGTAACTAAAATTGCTTCATCATATTTTTGCTTGAAGACAAGTTTGATATGATGCTCCTTTGCCTTTAGTTCAACAGATTCAAATACTTCCTTGATCAGGTCGTTCACTTTGAACTTAGTGTAGTTGATCGGCATTTCGCCGGTTTCCAGTTTGGAGATTTCGTCAAGGTCCTTGATCAGGTAACTGAGCCTGTCCACATTTTTTGATGCCTTTTCCAGGAACTGTTTTGCCATTTCGGTATCCTCAAATTCGTCATCTACAATGGCATCAATATATCCCTGTATGGCAAACAAAGGTGTCTTAAATTCATGAGATATATTGGACAGGAAATCGCGCCTGAATTTTTCCTGCCTGCGTAGTTCGTCAATTTCGCTTTTCTTTTCCTTAGCCCATTCTTTTACCTCCTGTTCCACATCGTTTATCGGGTCGGCACTTACATGCTCACCCAATGCATCGCGCAGGTCACGGCCAAGTTTAAGGTTGTGAATCAGTTTATAGATGAGTTTGATCTTGGAGTAGATGTACTTCTCGAGCAGAATATAAAAGGTTACAAAGCTGATGAGCAGGGTTAGCCCAAAAGTGACCGAAACATCATACCAGCTATGCTTAAAATAATAATTAACGGCAGAAACGGTGATAGCAACCGCTAATGCATTGATAAAGACAAGGACACGCAATTTCATAATCGTAAAGTTACGATTTGTATTGATTGTGTGGCAATTGCAGAACTATGCCAATGTTAAATTATGGTTATTTAATTGTGGATTTGATGATAAGCCATTTCTTTGCTGGTGAGTAATATAAGATTTTCTTAACCTGTTTATTTGCTTACTTCTCCTTTGTTAGTATCCACCCCGATCAATATCGTTACATCATTTGACATTACCAGACTTTTACCACCAACGCCGTAGTCGGTACGTTTTATTTTTAAGGTTCCCTTAAAAGAGGCGGTATTGCCGTTTTCAGTATAAGTGAACGGCATCTCTACCTGGTTGGTTTTATCCTTGATGGTCAGGTTGAAAGTGCCGCTGTAATTATCACCACTTTTATGTTTGAATGAAAGGGACTTTATGGTGATCGTTGGGTATTTTTCAGTATCAAAATAGCTGTCGCTTTTTAAATGATTGTCCCGTGTGTCGTTGTCAGTATTGATGGTTTTGGTATCGATAGAGGCTCCTATCCTGCTGGAATCTAAATGTTGGGGATCAAATAATATATCACCTTTCACTGTGCCGAAACTGCCTTCTATAGTGACACCCAGGTTTTTGATCTGAAATTTTATAGATGACTTATTTATCGTATGCTTTGCCTGGGCAAAAGCGGTAATAGTTGATAGTAGTAAGATAATGGCAACAAAGTATTTCTTCATGTTCGTAAATAAACGATGTTTTGGGTAAAAATAATATATGCTTTATTATTTTTACTTTAGAATTATTGTCAAAGTCCTAAACCGGATCATATTAAACATGCGTGAAGAATTAGAATTTAGCCCCCTGCAGCCTATATTATTTGTAATTGGTAGCCCGGCGATATATTATATATTTTCAAATAAGATTAATCTTGTGGTTTTATTTCATAGTTGGGTAGGCTTAATTTTTCTTTTTCTTTTTGGTTTGTTCGTATGGAAATACTTGCGGATCACGGTTTTAATGTTATTACAAAGATCTGCAGTAATCCTGACAGAAGAAGTAATTACTATAACTGAAAGAAATTATACCATCTATTGGAAGGATATGATTGATGTATACTTGGTTAACGATGGATCACCTGGTGGTGGAACTACTGCACCCAAAAGTCGTTATATAACTATTGTGGTAAGGGAGCCTGAGAAATATATAAAAACCATTAAAAACCCATTTACAAGGTATTACAGGTGGTATACCAGAAACTGGTGGAGTTACAGCCCGTTTGAAGTTAGCCTGATGCTAGTAAGGGGCGATGACGATGAAATATACCAGTTGGTTCTAAAATACTTCCAACATTTCAGAGGTTTTTAAAACTCGACATGCGCTCTTATCCCAAACACATTCACCGGCCCCCTATCAGCATTATAAGCCGGGTGCAGAATAAACTGGTAATCAGGTGATAACCAGAATTTTTTCTGATAGGCGTTGACTTTGTAATACAGTTCGGCAATCAGCTCAGGAGAATAATTGAGTTTACCGTCGCCAATTAAAAAGCCATAACCACCGGCTGCAAGGTAATCACGATGATCAGCTGATAATCCGTTACTAATAAACGCCAGGCCCAATTCATCATCACTGCGTTTCCAGGACGTGCCTTTTAATACGGCACCAAAACTTAATGAACGGTCTATCTCCGTAAAGAACCACGTTTCGGTATGTCCATCGTTGTAACTGGCTTTGGCAAATAGGCCGAAATCTTTACTGAGGTATTGATCTGCACTGATACCAAACCCGTATTTATGCCGCCCATAAGCCAAGGTTGAGTCCACATCTGGCGCTACAGGATTTTGTGCGATGGCCTGGCGGTAATTGCCGAACTTACCGTTGTTGGAAAAGGCTAATATTCTTACAGTGCCTTTTTGGCCCGCTAGGGTATAACGTTTCTCAAATTCAAGCGTCTGTGTGTTCGTTTTATCAATTTTGGCATCCCAAATGGCACCGTTGGCTTCGGTAGTCACCATAGTGAAAGCAAAGCGCAGGGTCCAGTCAGGCTGACCTAATTCTGCAGCAGCACCTAAAACATAACCGCGTGTGTTGGCCGGATAATCCCAGGCTGCATTGTCCATCAGCGCCCAATTCATAAATTGCGTTCGCGGGTCGTGACTAAAATTATTCCCATCGAAAAAATCGGCCATGCCAAACTTGCCGACGGCAATAGAAAAATACCGCTTACTTTTTAATCCCGCCAGCTGGTTAGCATCATCTTCAATGGTGTCTTTTTCATTGCCCCATTCGAAATTCTGTTTGAGGTATAGCCGGGCGATATAGATCTTCGGCTCAGCCCCGCCTACCCTGAAAGTTTCTCCATTCGGAAACCCCGCTACGCCCAATGTTTTGCTCAACCCCGCTCCTCCGGATATTTCAGGATTAAAATAGGCTTCAGCGCCTTTCCATAATCGTGCGCCGCCAAATAAACTGGAAGTAATTGAAGTTTGCGTTTCAGAAGCGGTTAGCAAACTGTTTTGACCGCTGTAGGGTGCACTAAACGCTGGTTTATACTGTGTAATGATGGTTTGCTGAAAATGCAGGTTAAAGCGCTGCTGCTTTACCGTATCCTGTGCAAAAGCAGATTTGGCAGTAATAAGTGATAATATGATAAATAGTAAGCGTTGCCTCATTAGGGTAATTTTGTCAAAAATGAACGTTTCCTGTTAACTCAATGTAAACAGGGCCTTTTACAAAAAGTTTTCATTTATTAGACAAATCTAATAATAAATTTAGATTAACCTAAATTATTATTAATTACACTCTAAATAAAATTGCTGTAAGTAGGTTTCCATAAAATGATGACGTTGTTCGGCCATATGTTTACCGGTAGCGGTATTCATTTTATCTTTCAGGAGTAAGAGTTTTTCGTAGAAATGGTTAATGCTGGGTGCAGCAGAATTTTTATATTCTTCCTTGGTCATGTTCAGGTTAGGCTTAATCTCAGGATTGTATATTTCGCGGCCTTTAAAGCCACCATAACTGAAAGCCCGGGCAATGCCGATAGCGCCGATGGCATCCAGGCGGTCGGCATCCTGTACTATTTCCAGTTCTTTTGAATTAAAGGTCTTCTTATCAAAACTGGCTTTGAATGATATGTGCCTGATGATCTGCTGCACATGTGTGATGATGGCCTCATCCAAATTCAGTTCATGCAAAAATTTACCTGCTGTCGCCGGCCCGATCTCTTCATCGCCACTGTGAAATTTACTGTCGGCTATATCATGCAGCAATGCTGCGAGTTCCACTATTAGCAGGTCTGCATCTTCACCGGCGGCTATGTGTTTGGCATTTATCCAAACGCGGTGAATATGCCACCAATCGTGCCCGCCTTCAGCATTTTCTAACGTTTTACGTACGAAAATTTGTGTTTTTTCGATGATCTCGGTGTGTTCCATGTAGATAGGGTTAGAATTTAGAATCAAGAACCAAGAGTCAAGAACCAGGATAGTAAATCAGGAGACTCTTTTATCTTGACTCCTGGCTCTTGAATCTTGGTTCTTAAATCAATCAAGCTTGTAATTGACCAGCACAGTAGGCAGCAGCGTTACATTATCCAACGGCACCTGGTTGGTAGAAATGATTGGTTTGTGTTTCAGATAGAAATTGTAAACCCCTTTTTGCGGCGAAGGCGCACCTGCGGCCGGCGGTGTAAAGCTGATGGAGAATGAAAGCACAAAATCATGCGTTTTTTCATTATCCGGCACTACCCATTTATGGTTCGATCTTTTTAATACATCGATCAAGGGCGGGGCTAAAATGGCATCATCAGCATAATAGATCACCAGTTTCTGTATTGTACCTTTTTGATCGGCAGTAAACTTAAATACAACAGTACCGGTAGCCTTCGCCTTAATAATTTCAGGTGAAACAGTCACGCTATCCTTAAAAAACTGTGTCATTGCCTGGCTGCCGCCCTGGAAAGGGAACGCCAGCTGTTGCTGTGCTATGCAATAAGCTGATAGAAATAGGGCTATAGCCGTGAAAAAGATTTTCTTCATTTTTTAGTTGATTAAGTTGGATTGGGTTGATTAAGTTCGATTTAGTTGATCGAGTGACTTTAACTTACTCAACTTAATCCAACCCAATCAACAAAAAACTAATCCCTTGGTTCTCTTTTGCTGCCTTCATACAATTCGTATTCCAGCAGGCGGCAATCCAGTTTACCGTTATAAAATTCAATTTTACGGGCGGCACGCAAACCTATTTTTTTTGCCAGGTCCGGGTTACCTGTAAATATGTACCCCCTGTATCCGCGGCAGCTTTGCTTCATGAAATCGCCCATGCGTTTATAGGTCGCCTCCAGTTTGCTGTGCACACCCAGGCGCTCACCGTATTCCGGGTTAAACATAATAAGACCCGGTTCTTCAGGCACTACAGTGTCTGCAAAGTCACAAACGCTGAAATCTATCAAATGTTCTACCCCGGCAGTTTTAGCATTTTTTTGAGAGATGTCCACCGCATCAGCCGACAGGTCGGTAGCGATAATTTTAAAGTCGATTGTTTTTTTAGCTTTATCCTTCAGCTTACGTCGTTCTACAAAAAACACCTCTTCTTCGTAACCCAATATATGCATAAAGCCGTAATTCATCCTGAACAGGCCGGGCCTTTTATCGGTAGCCAGCAATGCAGCTTCGATAGCCAAAGTGCCCGAGCCGCACATGGGGTTTATAAAAGTACTGTTTCGGTCCCAGTTGGTGGCCATAACGGTGCTTGCCGCCAGAGCTTCCAGCATGGGGGCCTTGCCCGGTATTTTACGATAGCTGTGTTTGGCTAATGTTTCGCCGGAAGTATCTAAAAATATCTCTGCTTTATCATCCTGCCAGTACAGGTGTACTACTGTTTTATTTTGATCAGGACCTGAGTTTGGGCGGATACCTTTTTTCGCCTTGATCCGGTCAACAATAGCATCCTTCACCTTTACATTCGCAAAAAGTGGTGTCAGGATGTGCTCGTTATTCACATTGGATGTAACAGAAAAATATCCCGTAAAATCGATCAGGTCCTCCCATTCAATGTCGACCAGACCATCATACAAAGCTTGCGGATCGGCTGCGGTAAAACTTTTTAACAGGTAGATCACCTGGCTGGTGCAACGGAGGTTGAGGTTCAGCGGGATACAGTCATTCACCGTTCCTTTAAGCTCAACGCCGGTTGGGAATACCCTCACTGGCTCAAAGCCCAGTTCTTTAACCTCCTGTTCAAGGTAGCCGGATAACCTTTTATTACAGGTTATGATTATTTTACTTTCAGTGTGGAAAACTTGCATAATTAAGTTGGCGAATTTATGAATTAAATAGCCGCTATTTATTTTCTTAAACATTAACTTTACATTTTTAACATTTTAGAAGCTATGGAAATTAAGGGTAAAGTACACGAAGTATCACCTACCGCTCAGGTAACTGATTCATTAAAAAAGAGAGAACTGATAGTGGAATATATTGAGAACCCTCAGTATCCCGAATATTTAAAATTCGAAGCTATACAGGATCGTTGCAACCTGCTGGATAATATCCGTGTGGGTGATGATATAGAGGTTTTCTTTAATCTGAGGGGCCGTCCGTGGACGGATAAAACAGGCAAAAAAACCTATTTTAACTCGCTGCAGTTATGGAAAGTGAACGTGCTTGGAGGCGCTAACGGAAATACAGCACCTGAGTATGCATCTGCCCCGCAAGCAGATATCAGCTCGGCACCTGATGAGGATGATCTTCCTTTTTAATCAGTTTGCAGTTGCCGGTGGGCAGTTCGCAATAGAATTAAAACAAAAGAGCTTTTCGATTACGAAAAGCTCTTTTGTTTTATAAGAATGTTGTTCTTGTTGCCAACTGCAAACTAATAACTGCCAACTTCCTCAATCCTCTTTCACTATCCTCTTCAAAGCAACTTTACCACCTTGTTTTACCTGTAAAAAGTAAACCCCGTTTAAGCCGAGCCCGAAGCTTTTATTAAAACGACCGTTCATCGCTTTGTCGCTCCAGATCAGTTTACTTTCATTATCCATCAATTTAACATCAGCAACGGATTTTAAAGGCAGGTTGAACATTAGCATGGTTTTGCCCGAAGAAAATTCAGGCACCAGGCTCAGATCTTTTATTTCCAGTTCTGCTTTTTCACTGGCGGTAATAGTTTTTAATTTTTCAGGGGATGGGTCGGTAACCCTGAAGCTGACATGTGTATCAATCCCATCGGTACCTATATTGCTATACTCAAAACTTTGAAGGTTCCGGTGACGAAAAAATTCCATCCTTGGATTACGCATACGGAAATTAAAATTACGCCCATGTTCTTCCATGTGGTCATCAGGGTCGCCATGCATCCTGTAATTAAAGGTAAATACGGAGTCCTTGTCGCCAAAGCCCTTCATCCTTAACCTAAAGGTATGTCCGGTGCTGTCTTTGCCCATTCCAAATTCCCTGGCCATGGCATCTCCGTCATCACCATTTCCCATGCGGCGTTTTTCGAACACTATATTTTCAGAACCTGTATCCGTCAGCTTTCTTTTTAAAAAAAGATGCGGCCGCCTTTTGCCTTCCGGTCCGCTTATGTGCCCCAAATTATCAATATCCTTCAAAGCCAGCTGCCTGTCGGCAGGCGAAAGGTCCTTAATGTTTTTGCCGTTTATAATGGTATCTCCATTAGTGATATTTATCTCTATATTCCTGGTACCCTGGGCAAATACTAAAGGGGGTAAACAGATAGCAGCAATTAGGCTGAGCGCGAAAATAAGCTCGAAACCGGGTTTTATCCAATGCTTTTTCATGTGATATTGATTAAATTTGATAACATCAAAGTTAACAAGCTATTCTATTTCAAGATGTTAAAACTTGGCCCATATATGTTAAAAATTGTTAAATGCGAGCATGATGAGTTTATTTAAAATATTTTTGTTGAAAGGATGAAGAAAAAGAGTATCGGCTTTATTATTGGTTTGATGGGATTTGCACTTTTAGGTGTAATGTCTATGCAGCTGTATTTTTTGCGTCAGTCATACCGGATGCAATCCGACCAGTTTGACCGCTCAGTAAATGACGCATTAAATAATGTGGTGGGTAAGCTGGCCAAACAGGATGCCAATAATTTTTTGAACAAAAAAGCACAGGTTTTTGATAAACAACAATATAAGCTGGCAAGCAATGTTACTACGCACCGGGTATTTGTAAACAGTGCCAGGCTAGCCTATGTTAATAAATCCCAACCGGCAAAAAAGAAACTCACCGCCCGTGAAAAGAGATTGAATTTGCTGCGCGACAGCTTGAAAAAAGTAATATTAAGCAATAAGCTGGATGAAGAGTTTTATGATATGGCCCAATCGGGCGAATTAAATCTCCATTTCAGGTATGAAGAATATACGGATGAATTCGGTAACGTTCATCAGCGTATGACCGACCCTAAGATAGTAAGAGGCCCGGCCAACCCGGCTTTTATAAAAAAACCTCTCAAACTGCACAAATACGATACGCTGCTGGTTGACTATATCGATCCGCAATTTGGTAAGCAGGTGATACCGGTGGTACAAATAGACCCTTATTGGGTACGTGACCAGGAACGTAAAAAAAGCGAACGCAGGTTTAACGAAGTAAAGAAAATGTTGGAAGACGACTCCCTGCAGAACATCCAGAAGGGTGGTGACAGGCCATCGAACGTCATCTTGAACCTGGCTGATGAATATCAAAGATCAAACGAGCCGTTAAAAAAACGCCTTAACCCTTTCTGGATCGACTCGTTGCTGCGCTTTGAATTGCATAATAAAGGTATTTTTCTTGCTTTCGATTACTCGGTAAGCACATTTAACAGCGACTCGCTGATATTTACCAGTGCCAATTATACAGGCGATACAAAGGAGACTTTTATACCCGCCAATACTTACCAGGTGACCATTTTTAGTAAAGATGTGATCAATGACCCTGGCAAGATCAGTGTAAGCTTCCCTAAGAAAAACTCCCTGATACTGGCGAAAATGACAGCCGGAATGGCAACATCCGGTGCGCTGCTGTTTGTGCTGATCGTTTGTTTTGGCTATACCATTTTCTCTATCCTGAGGCAGAAGAAGATATCTGAAATGAAAATGGATTTCATCAATAACATGACGCACGAGTTTAAAACGCCGGTGTCAACCATCATGATCGCCAGCGAAGCATTGAGGGATAATGAGATCGCAGAAGACAAAAGCCGGGTGGCCAGGCTTGCCAATATCATATTTGAAGAAAATCAACGGCTGGGGAATCATATTGAGCGCGTGTTGAATATTGCAAGGATTGAAAAGAATGATCTGAAACTGGATATCAGGCAGCTGGATGTGAATGAAATGGTGACTACCGTACTGGATAGCATGTCGCTCAAACTGCAAAAATATAACGTGATCGCTAACCTTAACCTTGATGCTGAACGGGCGATGATAGAAGCTGATGAGCTCCATTTTTCCAATGTGCTGTATAACCTGATCGATAATGCCATAAAGTATAGCCCGGAAGTACCTGAAATTACCATCAGCACCTTCAATAAAAATGATGAGGTGGTGATCCGTGTGGCTGATAAAGGCATTGGCATGAACCGGGACCAGCAAACCAAGATATTTGAGCAGTTCTATCGTATCCCAACCGGAAATTTGCACGATGTAAAGGGTTTTGGCTTGGGACTGAGCTACGTGAATACTATTGTTAAAAAGCTGAACGGAACCATCAGCGTAAAATCAGAAAAAGAAAAAGGTTCGGAGTTCGAACTAAAATTCCACAGGGCATAAAATATAACGCATGAAAAAAATACTATTGGTTGAGGATGATCCGAATCTTGGTTTGCTTTTACAGGATTACCTGCAACTAAAGGGTAAATTTGAAGTGGTTTTATGCAAAGATGGTGAAGAGGGCCTTCGGACCTTCACTAAACATAATTTCGACCTGTTGATACTGGATGTGATGATGCCAAAAAAGGATGGCTTTACCCTAGGCAAAGAGATCAGGAAATTTAACGCCCAGGTGCCTATTATTTTTGCTACCGCCAAAGGCATGATAGAAGATAAGACACAAGCCTTTAATCTTGGCGGCGATGACTATATCACCAAGCCCTTCAGGATAGAGGAATTGCTGCTGCGGATAAACGCCCTGTTGAAAAGGGTAAATAATAGCGAGAAAAGCGAAGAGGAAAAGCAAACCAATTTCCATATTGGCCGCTATGATTTTGATTATACATCGCAAATGATATCTATTGGCGACGCGCATCAAAAGCTATCTACCAAGGAGGCTGAACTGCTGCGTTTGCTATGCCTACGTAAGAATGAAGTGCTTACCCGCGAAGAAGCGCTGTTAAACATCTGGCATGACGATAACTATTTCAACGGCCGCAGTATGGATGTTTTTCTGAGTAAAATACGCAAATACCTGAAAGACGATCCCAGCGTCGAGATCATCAATGTCCATGGGCGAGGGTACAAACTGCTGATCAACTAACCCACATTATTTCTTCACCAAAGTGGATGATATTACCGTTATTATCCAGTATGCTGAGCTGTCACATCTTTCAGTTTACTGCTGGATGACGATTCCTAATGGCTCGTATTCGCATACAACTTATCAATGGTAGTTTCTGACAAATACATTCCAATACCCCCTTTGATGTAACAAACTTGTTAACACAGCCACTGGAAAATATTAGCATAAAAATAAATAAGTTTGTTATGCTCAATATTAACTGATCAAAAAAATGAAAAGAAAATTACTTATCTCTTGTCTTTTAATTGCCGGGATAACGGGTGCTGCATTTGCACAGGAACCGGTTGACCAGGCAGCGGTGCAAAAGATCCGCGATGAAGGGTTGAACCATTCAAAGGTGATGGAAACAGCCTTTTACCTTACCGATGTTGCCGGTCCGCGATTGGCAGGTTCTCCAGGACTTAAACGTGCGCAAAACTGGGCGGTGAACCAGTTAAAAAGCTGGGGAATGGTTAATGCTAAATTAGAACCCTGGGGTAAATTTGGTAAAGGCTGGGAAGTTCAGAAGAATTATGCTGCCATTACAGTGCCCTATTACCACGCCATTATAGCCATCCCCAAAGCCTGGACACCAGGTACAAACGGGTTAATCAAGAGTGATGTAGTATTGGTTAAGGCGGATACAATAACAGATTTTGATCAATATAAAGGAAAACTGGCAGGTAAAATTGTCATAATTGATACCAAAACAACACTGGCGCGAAGCACCAAGCCCGACCTTTCCCGGTACACAGATGCCGAGCTTGACGAAATGGCTAAAGCCTCCGCACCTACAGCACGCAGAGCGCCGGACCGTAATTCACCACAATTTATTGCAATGCTGAAAGCGCGTGCTTTCCGTACTACTATCAGCAGATTTTTGCAGGATGAAAAGGTCGGCCTAATCCTGAGCCTGGCACGCGGAACAGATGGCACCGTATTTACCACCAACGGAGCATCTTATTCAGATACGGCAAAGGCTGTAGCGCCCGAACTGGAAACCAGTGGTGAAGATTACCTGCGCATTTTACGTTTAGTAAAAGCAGGGCAGAAAGTAGAAATGGAAGCCGAAGTAAAAACACAATTTTTTACCGATGACCTGCAGGGATATGATGTAGTGGCAGAAATACCTGGTACTGATAAAAAACTGAAAGACCAGGTAGTAATGATCGGTGGTCATCTCGACTCATGGCATGGTGCCACCGGCGCAACCGATAATGCCGCAGGCAGTGCAGTGATGATGGAAGCGATGCGTATATTAAAAACAATTGGCTTTAAACCCAAACGTACCATACGTATTGCCCTCTGGAGTTCGGAAGAACAAGGGCTTTTTGGCTCACGCGGATATGTGCTCAATCATTTCGGGGATCCCAAAACGATGCAGCTAAAACCAGAGCAAGCCAAGCTTTCTGCTTATTATAATTTGGATAACGGGACCGGTAAAATACGTGGTATTTATCTACAGGGCGATTCGGCAGCAGGGGCTGTTTTTAAACCATGGTTTGAGCCTTTTAAGGACCTGGGCGCAGGTACAATTACTTTAAGAAATACCGGTGGTACAGATCACCTTTCATTTGATGCGGTTGGTATACCGGGCTTTCAGTTTATACAGGATAGCATGGACTACGGTACACGCACCCATCACAGTAACCAGGATACCTATGACCGCTTAAGCGAGGACGATTTGAAACAGGCAGCTACCATAGTTGCGTCTTTTGTGTATAATACATCGCAGCGGCAGGAAATGATACCAAGAAAAGAATTGCCAAAAGCACAGGGAACTAACTAAAAAAAGCCTCCATATTCGGAGGCTTTTTAGTGCATAAAAAACTAAAGTATTAGTTGCTTTTTAAATTATTAGTTTTTAAATTAGAGTTGACAAATCATGTAAGTGCTGATACGGGTACTTTAAAGCTTTTGAATTATGGAAATAAAAGAATTGACACGAGCGGAAGAACAGATCATGCAGGTATTGTGGCAGCTGAAAAAGGGCTTTGTAAAAGAGGTGATCGACTCGCTGCCTGAACCTAAACCGGCTTACAATACGGTATCAACATTTATCCGCATCCTGGAGGCAAAAGGCTTTGTTGATCATAACGCATTTGGCAAAAGCCACGAATATTTCCCTATCATCAGTAAGGAGCAATACCAGGGATTTGCTACCGAGAAGCTCTTGACCGGTTATTTTGATAACTCGGTAAAGCATATGTTTTCCTTCTTTGTAAAGAAAGAAAAAATTGATCTGAAAGAAGCTGATGAAATTATGAAGCTGATAGAAAAACTTAAAGAAAAGTAGGACATGAACTGGTGGCAATATTTATTACTGGTAAACCTGTATTTAGTATTGTTTTATGGGTTTTACACACTGTTTCTTCGTAAAGAGACATTCTTTAACCTTAATCGCATCTATCTTGTAGCATCAGCTTTGCTCTCTTTCTTTATACCCATTATACATTCTGATTGGGTAAAAAATTTATTTATCACACGCCAGGTACAGCATACGCTTTCAGTATACACCCGCCCGATAACGGTTTACCAGTTTAAACCCATTGAAGAGCATCACATTACCATAGGGCAGATCATGACGATTGTTTATGCCATCGGGGCAGGCATTCTGATCATCAAATTTATATGGCAGTTAATATCTCTTAAAAAAGTGATCGACAAGCCTGAGGCTGTCGGCGCTTTTTCGTTCTTCAAAAGTATCAGGCTTGGTGCAAATTTAGATAACCAGGGGGTTATTGCTGCGCATGAGCAGGTACACGCCCGTCAATGGCATTCAGCAGATATATTACTCATTGAAGCCATCTCTATTATTAACTGGTTTAACCCGGTCGTATATTTTTACCGTTTTGGAATAAAACATATACACGAGTTTATTGCCGACAGGCAGGCATTAAAATATGGGATGAATAAAGCAGACTATGCCTTATTACTGCTAAGCCAAACATTCAGGACACCGGCTCACCAATTGGTCAATCCTTTTTTTAATCACAGCCTGTTAAAGCAGAGGATACTGATGCTTCAAAAAAGCCGTTCCAGATGGGCCGCGCTGTTAAAATATGGACTATCTGCTCCACTGTTTATTTTAATGATGATCTTATCATCTGCCACGATCAGCAAGAACTGGACGGTAAAATTGATCAACCATAAAGCTGAAGAAGTATTGTTAAAGCCGGTATCTTCATTAAACCCGTTGGTTAAAGAAGAAGTTGTCCAAACGCCGGTTCATGTGGCGAAACCAACGGTCAAAAATGTAGAAGTATCTGACCAGGTACCGCCTTCGGTAAATATTATTGAAGATGATCCTATTTTTGTTACAGTAGAAAAAGAGCCGGAATTTAAAGGAGGAATAGCTGAGTTTTATCGTTTCTTAAGTAAAAACATCCAGTACACTGATGCCATGCTCAAAAAGAATGTTCAGGGTAAAGTGTTTATTTCGCTAACAGTAGAAAAGGATGGATCATTGTCTGACCTTAAAGCGGTAAGGGATATAGGTGGCGGAGCAGGAGATGAGGCTATACGCGTATTAAAATTATCACCTAATTGGGAACCGGGATACCAGAACGGGCAGACAGTTAGGGTAAGATATACGCTGCCGATAAATTTTGCGATCGTTAACCATGCGCCACCTGCAACAGACACTGCAACCGAGTCCACAATTAAAGGTCAGGCAAACACCAGGCCAGCGTATGCTAAAATAAGAGATACCACCAGAAATACGGGCACAACACTAATCGGCCTGGATACTAAAATGAACCCGATGTATGTGCTGGATGGTAAAGAAGTACCCAACCTTGATGGTTTAGATCCGGACAGTATTGAATCTATTGAAATGTTGAAGAAAGCATCTGAAGAGGAACAGTATGTCAACTTATTTGGAAAAAAAGCTTTAAATGGTGTGGTTGTTATTAAAACCAAAAAAGCCAAATAATTATCTTCTTTCAGTTATAAAAGCGATTTTAGCTCTGCCAATGATACTTTTGGTTGATCTGCTTCTGGCAGCCGCCTGTTGAGCTATTTCTAGGTAGGATCTTTAGCATATATTTTTTTAACATTTCTGCAACTTGTTTCCGGTATATTTAGTCTGGTATTAGGTATTTAGAATCTGCTTTCTTTATATTTATATAAAAAACCAATCACATGAACTGGAAACTCATTATTCAATTATCGGTCTTTGGCTTAATAATGGCCTTTGCTACCGTATTCCTGATAACGGAAATGTTTGAACCGGTATTCTGGATAGCTATCTTTATCTTCTCCGCCTATATTATTGTTCAGAGGGTGAAGGGCAGGTATTTTCTGCATGGATTTTTTGTAAGCCTTGCCAATTGTGTATGGATCACTATTGCCCATATCCTGTTTTATAACACTTATATTGCTAATCATCCCGCTGTTGCAAAAATGGCTCAGGAACATCCTTTTTTACCTACGCATCCCCGCCTGGCAATGCTGATCACGGGTCCGCTCGTTGGGATAGTGTGCGGTTTAATACTTGGCCTTTTCGCCTATATTGGCTCACTGATGATTAAAAAGAAAGTCAGGATACAATAGCGGTGAAATAAAACCTTTAAGTTTCAGTTGTAAACTTTAGAATAAAGTCTAATTTTGCAGTATTAATCAAAATAAGATGAAACCATTTATATCAACATCAACCTACGGATTTTTAAACTACGTTTTAGCTTTAACATTAATGTCGTCCCCGTGGCTGTTTGGCTTTTATCACGTAGGCGGTGCGTCCTTCTTTTTACCACTGGTTTTTGGTTGGCTGCAATTGCTCATGGCTATCTTCAGCAGGCATAAATTCGGGTTTTTGAATGTATTCCCGGTATCAATGCATTGCTTTATTGATGTGATAGGCGGATCTTTTTTAATGGTATCACCTTTCCTTTATGATTATTCATCACATGTTTGGGCACCGCAGTTCATCCTCGGCGGGATCGTATTCTTCCTGGGTATATTTACTAAGACCTCATCACTTACTGATGAACCGCAGCACGTATTTCGCGATGGACTGATGGAACACATTAGTGATATAGATGAGCCAATGTTACACTAATCAAGATATTTTATATCAAAAAAGGTAGCTGTTATATAACAGCTGCCTTTTTTATTTCTTGCCGAACTCGAAACTATTCTTATTAAAATAACATTTCCGGCGGAGGAGTTGCACCTTTTAAACGCAGGTAAGCAACAGTTTGTCCGCGATGGTGGGTTTGATGCTCAAATGCCTTACTGATGACGGTAGCTTTTGTCAGGTCGTGACCGGCAAATTTCATCGTTTCCTGTAATTGCGCAGGTGTCATACCTTCGATCGCGCTGATCACAAAATCATAATTGTCCATTACAGCTTTGGTTGTAGCTTCTTTGGTTTGGGCAACTGTTTTTTCGGCAGATACTTTTCCAAGCGGGTTGGCTTTTCCGGTCGCTGCTCCTACTATTCCATAGTTGCCGTCAGCCAGGTGCAGCATTTGTTGTGCAAATGTGCGCATTTCGGGGGTTGGTTTAAAGCCGTAACCATCTTCGGGCATAGCATCCAGGTAGGCTTTGGTGTAAGCTTTGGCGCGCGTCCAGTCGGCAATCATTTGTTCTTTCGTTTGCGCGCTTGCTATAGTGCAGGTAAATGCAGTTAGCAAAAAGGCAAATAGCAATGTTAGTTTTTTCATGGTTTAATTCCAATTAAGGGTTTGATTAATCGTGTCTAAGTTATCAAATAAATCTCCTTAATTATCCGCATTCCCCCGAAAAGTAATTGCCGCACATTAATCGTTTTATTGGCATGAAAAAAGCCCCGACATTTGTCAGGGCTTACACACATTAACCATTATAAAACTGAACGTAGTAGCCAATTTTATTCAGGCTTAAGGCAGCTTTGGCCTTTCACCTTTATCCTCTCCCCTCTAACTGCAACCCATCGAGTTGCCGCAGTTTAAACACTTATAGCAAGTACCTGAACGTACAGTGGTATGACCACACACGTTACATGATGGTGCATCACTCTGCACACCCATGCTCAGATCCAGGCTTAAACCCTGTTTTTTGCTGCCGGTATCTGCTGATACTTTAGCAGGAGCTGGTTCATAAACATTGCTGGTATCTGGGTTGATATCCTCATCACCCATTTGCGGATTGCCGATAACACCTTTTTGCTCGGTGATCACATGTACCAAATCAGTACGGTCAAGATATTCGTAACCCAGCATCCTGAAAATATAATCGATAATAGAGGTTGAGCTCTTGATATTAGCATGACCGATCACCATGCCGGCAGGTTCAAAGCGGGTGAAAGTGAATTTCTCTACGTATTCTTCCAGTGGTACACCGTATTGCAAACCCACCGAAATAGCTATTGCAAAACAGTTCATCAATGAACGGAAGGTAGCACCTTCTTTGTGCATATCCACAAATATTTCGCCCAATGTCCCATCCTCATACTCGCCAGTGCGAACGAATACTGTTTGCCCGTCAATGCTGGCTTTTTGAGTATAACCGCGGCGTTTATATGGAAGGTTCTTCTTCTGCACCACGCGCGATAACTGGCGCATAAAATTGGTGTCTTTTGATTTCTCCATGATCGCCATAGCCGCCTCTAAAACCTGGTCAGGGGTAAGGTCGCTTAGCTTCACATTGGCGGCTTCGCCTAAAACTTCTTCTACGGTATCCAGCTTATCTTCCGCATCTTCTTTCTTGTCAGATTTGGTGGATAACGGTTGAGAAAGCTTGCAGCCATCGCGGTAAAGCGCATTGGCTTTTAAGCCTAAGGTCCATGAAAGCTCGTAGCAATCTTTTATCTCCTCAACTTTAGCCTCATTTGGCAGGTTGATGGTTTTTGAAATAGCGCCTGAAAGGAAAGGCTGTGCTGCAGCCATCATTTTAATGTGGCCATGTGCATGGATATAACGCTCGCCTTTTGCACCGCATTTGTTGGCGCAATCGAATATAGGGTAGTGCTCTGTTTTTAAATAAGGGGCACCTTCAATGGTCATGGTGCCGCAGATGTACTCGTTAGCTTCTGCAATTTGTTTTTTAGTGAAGCCTAATGAGCGCAATACGTTAAAATCAGGTGCATTGTATTGTTCAGGAGTTAAGCCCAAACGTTTCAGGCAATCTTCGCCTAACGACCAGATATTAAATGCAAAGCTGATCTCAAATGCTGATACCAAACCTTTATCCAGTTTTTCTAATTCAGCATCGGTAAAACCTTTTGCTTTAAGCGTATCCACATTGATATGCGGAGCGCCTTTTAAAGTTGCAGCACCTTTGGCATAGTTTACAATGGCAGTCACTTCATGCTCTTTGTAGCCTAAGTTTTTTAACGCTTCTGGTACAGCCTGGTTGATGATCTTGAAATAACCACCACCTGATAATTTTTTGAATTTAACCAAAGCAAAATCAGGCTCGATACCGGTAGTGTCGCAATCCATTACCAAACCTATTGTGCCTGTTGGTGCAATAACGGTAGTTTGTGCATTGCGGTAGCCATATTGCTCGCCCATTTCAACAGCCTTGTCCCATGCATTGCATGCTGCTGAAAGCAGGTAATCAGGGCAATATTTCTGATCGATGCCCGGAGGAAGTATCTCCAGGTTTTCGTAGTTCTCAGTAGAGTTGTATGCTGCATAGCGGTGATTGCGCATTACACGCAGCATGTGTTTCTTATTTTCTTCGTACCTGCGGAAAGGGCCTAACTCGCGGGCAAGCTCAGCCGAGGTAGCATAAGCAGTACCGGTCATGATAGCGGTGATGGCACCACCAATAGCGCGTGCTTTATCGCTGTCATAAGGAATACCATTTACCATTAAGGCCGAGCCTAAGTTGGCATAACCTAAACCTAATGTGCGGTAGTCATAAGATAATTGTGCCACTTCTTTTGAAGGGAACTGAGCCATTAATACAGATATTTCCAATACGATAGTCCACACACGGCATGAATGCTCAAAGCCTTTTACATCAAAAGTGCGGGTTTTCTCGTCAAAGAAATGCGCCAGGTTGATAGATGCCAGGTTACAGGCAGTATTATCCAGGAACATGTACTCAGAGCAAGGGTTAGAAGCATTAATGCGACCGCCTTCGGGACAGGTATGCCACTCATTGATGGTGCTGTCATATTGTATACCGGGGTCAGCACAAGCCCATGCTGCAAAAGCGATATCATCCCAAAGTTTTTGTGAGGAAATTGATTTTACAGTTTTGCCATTCATCCGGCCGATCAGGTCCCAATCTTTTCCACCCTTTAACGCGTGGAAGAAGCTGTTAGGCACACGTACAGAGTTATTAGAGTTTTGACCAGATACGGTGCGGTATGCTTCGCCTTCATAGTCTGACGAATAACCGGCAGCGATCAAAGCAGCAACTTTTTTCTCTTCTTCAACTTTCCAGTTTACAAAGCCTTCAATTTCAGGGTGATCCAGGTCAAGACAAACCATTTTGGCAGCCCTGCGGGTAGTGCCGCCAGATTTGATAGCACCTGCAGCACGGTCACCTATTTTCAGGAACGACATCAGGCCAGAAGAATAACCGCCGCCTGATAATTTTTCACTTTCGCCGCGGATCTTGGAGAAGTTGGTACCTACACCTGATCCATATTTAAATATACGTGCTTCGCGAACCCAAAGGTCCATGATGCCGCCATCGTTCACCAGGTCATCCTCAACAGAAAGGATAAAACAGGCATGTGGCTGCGGGCGCTCGTAAGCCGAAGTAGATTTGCTTAATACTTCAGTAACCGGGTCAACAAAGTAATGTCCCTGCGGTTTGCCGGTGATGCCGTAAGAGGTATGCAAACCGGTATTGAACCATTGCGGTGAGTTTGGCGCTGCCAACTGACCAACAATAGTGTAAACTATTTCATCATAAAATATTTCGGCGTCTTTTTTTGAAGCGAAGTAGCCATAACGCATACCCCAGTCTTTCCAGCAATTAGCCATACGGTGGGCAACCTGCTTAATGCTTTTTTCAGATCCTGTTGTGCCGTCCGGCTGAGGAACCATTGCCTTACGGAAATATTTTTGAGCAAGGATATCAGTGGCCACCTGCGACCATGCAGCCGGCACTTCAACATCATTCATTTCAAATACGGCATCACCCGAGGGGTTACGTATTACAGAGGAACGTTTCTCGTATTTGAACAGGTCATATACGTCTTTTCCTTCTTTGCTAAAGTATCTGTCAACCTTTAGTCCTTTGCCGCCTGGGGCGGTTGCTTTTTTTGAAATGTTTTTGCCCATATCTATATGTCTAATAAGTTATTTTAATGTTAAAAAATCCTTAGGGGTTTTTAATCAAATTTATTGTTCTCAATAACGCAATTCAATTCAGAGTTTTCCACAGGGTGTGGAGTCGAACCTTATTATTATTATTGCATTATTTTAAATCGCTGTTTTATAGTATATTATAGTTGTTGAAAACTAAAAAATGTCAAAAATGTCAAAAAAATCCAGTTAATTTTGTTAAGTTTTTCGCTTACTAAAAAAGGGGTTTTTAATTTAAGGATACAAACCGTCAAACAATGAGCCAGGGGGCTTATTATCCCACAAATTTAAGTAATAATTAAATCAATTTGGCGTTCTGAGGTTTAAACCGAAATACAAAAAATGAGGAAGTGGATAGAAATTTACTGGGACTATTACTTTGTCAACCTCGACAAATTATTCCTGAAAGTTTGCGAAGCAGCGGTGTATTAATTGTTGGAAGGTTGTAAAGTTGAAAGGTTGGAATGTTTTTATTCAATATTCTCCTGATGGTCTTATAAAAATTCATCATATCTACCTACTAAATAAAAAATCCCGGATAACCGGGATATATTTTTATCAGCGTTGTAACCATTACAACTTTTACAACCATTACAACTATTCCACAATAGAAACCTTAAGCATATTGGTTTTACCTTTTTTGGTAATTGGCACCGATGCTGTATTGATGATCACATCACCTATGTCGATCAGGTTTTCTGATTTAAGAATTGCATTTACATCACTGATGGTTTGATCAGTACTCTCCAGTTTATCATAATAAAAGGCACGTACACCCCAAACCAGGCTTAAAGCATTTAGCAGGTTTTTGTTGGATGTAAATATATAAGTACCAGCTTTTGGCCTGTGACTTGATATTTCAAAAGCGGTGTAACCAGATACGGTCATAGAAACAATGCCCACCGCGTTTGTATGCTCTGCCAGGTAGACGGCCGATCCGCATAAAGCATCACTCAAATAATTAGCAGGCGAAGGCGGGGTTTCAGGCTCAATAGTCGTATTATAGGTATAACCCAGGTCTTCCACATTTTTCACAATTTTTGCCATAGTTTCGATAACGATCACCGGGAATTCACCAACGGATGTTTCACCGCTCAGCATTACCGCATCAGCGCCATCCAGTACCGAGTTAGCCACATCGTTCACCTCGGCCCGGGTAGGGCGTGGTGTAGTGATCATAGATTCAAGCATCTGGGTGGCAACAATTACCGGTTTAGATGCAGCACGGCATTTGCGCGCAATCATCTTTTGTAGTAATGGTACTTCTTCAAGCGGCATTTCAACACCCAGGTCGCCACGTGCAACCATTACACCGTCAGTGGCGGCAATAATACCATCGATATTATCTATCGCTTCGGGTTTTTCTACTTTAGCTATCACCCTGGCTGATTTGCCGCTGCGGGTAATAATGCGTTTTAGTTCAACAATATCTTCGGCAGTTCGCACAAATGAAAGGCCTATCCATTCCACATCATTTTGCAATGCAAACTCCAGGTTTACCAGGTCTTCTTCGGTTAAGCTTGGGATAGAAACCTTGGTATTGGGCAGGTTAACGCCCTTGCGCGAGGTTAATATACCGCCATGCACCACTTCGCAAAGTACAGTGTCTTTACGGTTGGTTTCTATTACCCGCATCTGGATCTTCCCGTCATCCAGTAAGATGATCTCATTGGGTTTTACATCCTGCGGAAAAGTTTCATACGTAATATATATACGGTTATCATCGCCGATACACTCATGCGTGGTGATGTTGATGCGTGTACCGTTTACCAGGTGAATACCACCGTCTTTTACCAGCCCGATACGGATCTTGGGGCCTTGCAGATCGGCCAGGATGCCTACATTTATTTTATATTGTTCGTTAAGTTCACGAATAGTATCAATAGTTTTCTGGTGATCTTCGGGTCTTCCGTGCGAAAAATTAAGACGGCATACATTTACACCAGCCTTTATCATAGCTAATAAAATGTCTTTATTAGTTGATGCCGGACCCATTGTGGCAACAATTTTAGTACGGTTGTAAGATAGTTTCATATATGTCAGGTTAAAAAAGGCTCTGTTTAAAAATTAGTGTAATGCATACACTTCTAAAATTCGGCGCTAAAATAGCAGATTTTCGCGTGATTTAATTTTTTTTGGATCAATCTTTACCGCCGCAACAATTTCGGGTATGCGATTAAGGGCTGTAACCATCTTGTCCAGGTCGTCATCGTCTATGTAATTTTTTATCATCAAAAAATAATCAGCCTTGCGCATTTCGGGTACAAGGTAGCCATCTGATCCCTTATTGGCTATAAAATAAAAATCTGTTTCGCTCGCTTCCCAATGATATTTGTATAGTGAGAAAAATACAGCACCGCCTCCCTGCATAATATCCAGTTCAAGGTCGGCACTCTTAATAAAATCAAAATTTAAATGCTTATTAATATGGTGGCAGATACGGTAATCTTTCAGTGATGTGGTGATGGCGATCAGCACAAAATCAAGATCGATCTCAAACTTTAAAGTTTTCCTGTTCAAAATCACTACTTTTACACCGTCAAAAATACAAAATCGAAACTGTTGAAGTAAAATATTGTTACTTGTTATGACAAAAGTTTTTAGATTTGATATTTGATAGAATTTATTTTTCTTTGCACTGAATTTTTATTAATCATTAAACTATAAAGAGTATGTCTGATATCGCTTCAAGAGTAAAAGCTATTATCGTAGAAAAATTAGGTGTTGACGAAAGTGAAGTAACACCTGAAGCTAGCTTCACCAATGACCTTGGTGCGGACTCGTTGGACACCGTGGAATTAATCATGGAGTTTGAAAAAGAATTTAACGTGGCTATTCCTGACGATCAGGCTGAAACTATAGGTACTGTAGGTCAGGCTATCGCTTACCTTGAAAAAAACGTTAAATAAGCTCCCTAATTTTATTAAATGGAGTTTAAAAGAGTTGTAGTAACCGGGCTTGGAGCGCTTACTCCAATTGGCAACAGTGTCCCTGAATATTGGGATTCATTGATCAATGGAGTAAGTGGCGCAGCCTTGATCAAGAGTTTTGATACCACAAATTTCAAAACCAAATTTGCCTGCGAGGTAAAGAACTTTGATGCGGATGCATTTTTGGGCCGGAAAGATGCCCGTAAACTGGACCCATTTGTTCAATATGCTTTATTTTCGACAGAAGAGGCAATAAAAGACGCCGGATTAGACTTTGAAAAGCTGGATACCAATCGTATCGGTGTGATATGGGGATCAGGTATCGGCGGATTAAAAACATTTTTAGACGAGGTAGTTAACTTTGCCAAAGGCGATGGGACCCCACGTTTTAATCCTTTCTTTATTCCGAAGATGATCGCAGATATCGCCCCTGGCCATATCTCTATTAAATACGGTTTACGCGGACCGAATTTTACTACGGTGTCCGCTTGTGCTTCATCCAATAATTCGCTTATCGATTCATTTAACTATATCCGCCTGGGTAAAGCCGATATGTTCATAAGTGGAGGTTCCGAAGCTATTATCAACGAAGCGGGTATCGGTGGATTTAATGCCATGCATGCCCTGTCAACCCGTAATGATGACCCTGCGACAGCGTCACGTCCTTTCGACTTGGACCGTGACGGATTTGTAGCCGGTGAAGGTGCCGGAACTATTATCCTGGAAGAGCTGGAGCATGCTAAAGCGCGTGGCGCAAAAATTTATGCTGAAATGATAGGCGGTGGCATGAGTGCCGACGCTTACCACATGACAGCTCCGCACCCGGATGGCCTTGGCGCCGCCCTGGTAATGAAAGCAGCATTGGAAGATGCCGGCTTAAAGCCATCTGATATTGATTATGTGAACGTTCACGGAACATCAACCCCAATTGGTGACCCGCAGGAGGTTAAAGCTATACAGGATACTTTTGGTGATGACGTTTATCGCATCAACATTAGCTCTACCAAATCAATGACCGGACATTTGCTTGGCGCTGCGGGGGCTATAGAGGCTATAGCTGCTATCTTAGCTACCAAAAACGACATTATACCACCAACCATAAACCATTTTACTGATGATCCGGCCTTCGATCCTAAAATAAACTTTACGTTTAATACTGCTCAAAAGCGCGTAGTAAGGATAGCCCAAAGTAATGGATTTGGTTTTGGAGGTCACAACGCTTCAGTAATATTTAAAAAGTACGAAGATTAAATATATTGAATGCCAATAAGACGGTTTTATAAGCTTTATTTATCCCCTAACAGAAAATACGTAAAGTCCTTAAAGAATTTGCTCGGATTTGTACCGGGCAATTTGTCTTTATACAGGTTGGCATTCCGGCATAAATCTGTAGCGCAGAACATAAAAAAAGGTGTGAAGAACAGTAATGAGCGCCTGGAGTTCCTGGGGGATGCCGTGTTGGGAAGCGTAGTAGCCGAAGTGCTTTTTAAACTGTACCCTTACGAGGATGAAGGCTTTTTGACCGAACTGCGGTCAAAAATTGTAAACCGGGTAAACCTTAATCAATTAGCACGCAAACTGGGCTTTGAGCAATTGATACAATATGATAACCGCATGGTCAATTCTACCCGCCAGGGTTCGCTTTTAGGTGATGCATTTGAGGCGCTTATCGGTGCTATCTACCTGGATAAAGGCTATGATTTTACCCGGAATTTCCTCGTTAACCATATTATCAAATCGCACATTGATATTCACCGCCTGGAGCAAACCGAAACCAACTTCAAGAGCAAACTGATTGAATGGTGCCAGCGTCATGGTAAGGATATCACTTTTGAACTGATCGAAAACCAGGATGGTGAAAGCAATAAGCTATTTACCGTACGGGCCAGCATCGATGGCGAGATCATGGGCCAGGGTAAAGAGTTCAATAAAAAGAATGCTGAAAAGCTGGCGGCTGAAAAGGCCTGTGAGGCGCTGGCAATATGATTTCGAATTTCGGATTTTCAATTTCGGATTTGCTATATAGATGTTTAGTCAAGTAAATCCTTTAATCCTGTAAATCAAGGTTCAGACATTAATATAACTTCTGCGAGGGCCTATCCTTGTTTTTCTGATAATAAGCAAAGTTTTTCTTGATATACTGGATCAGCTGATAATCATTCCATTCTTTCATATCCTCGTATGACGGTCTGAAAGTGATCATAAATTTCTGCACTTCGTCATCAGGTAATTTGGTGATGCTTTTTACAAGATCCTTGGTATAACGCCGGTCAACCTCTGAAGCCTCCATTTCATTTTTTGAGAACCGGATAAAGCGGCGCTCATTAGCGGCATCCTTACTGAAAAGTTCATAAAACCCCGTTATAGGCGATCCGCCAAATGGGCTGAATAACCATACCGGGGGCTTCCCGTCGAAATACAGTCCCTTGCTCCGATAGGTGTTAACCACTTCGTTCAATTCCTGGCGCTTTGTCTGTCCTTTAATAGTTACTTCACCTAACTGGATCACTGGTTGCAGGTAAATAGCCAGGTCGCCGGCATTTACAACTGCTATTTTTTGCGGGGTATAACCGTTTTTAGTGATCAGTAAGCTATCCCCCGCAGCGGCTTTTATAGTAAAACCACCCAACTCATCACTCATCATCACTACCTGGCTGTTCAAGTCGGTAACTACGGCCTGGGATATCCTATCGGATGAGCTTTTTTTTAATATGACCCCTTTAATATTAAATACCTGTTGCGCACCCGCAAGCCCATGCAGGGAAATTAATATCAAAACGGTTAAAACTATTTTTAGCTTGAGATGCATCTGAAATACAAAACTAAAGATTGCAGCGGGTATAAAATGTAAAAAGATGTTAAAGATTAACAGTCTGAAAGTCCGCATAAGTCGGAAAGTCCGAAAGATTTGAATTGTTAGTTATAATAAAAGCTTTCGGTCTTCCGGTCTTCCTGACTTTCCGACTAAAGAACTATCTTTGCGCATGATAAAATCAATGACAGGGTATGGCATTGCCAGTTTCGACTCGGGTAATACCAAATATACTGTTGAAATTAAATCCCTGAATAGTAAGTTTCTTGAACTTCAGCTTCGTATTCCCAAAGCTTTTTCTGAAAAAGAGTTCCAGTTGCGTAATGAATGCAACAAGCAGATAGAACGAGGCAAGGTAAGTTTATCCATTAATGTTGAGCAAGCTGCAGCCGCTGTAAAAGCCGCCGGAATTGATACTGTTTTGCTTAAAAACTATTATGAGCAGCTAAAAACGGTAAGTAATGACCTTGGTGAACCGACAAGCAATTTGCTCCAATTGGCATTAGGGCTGCCTGAGGTTGTAAAGTATGATGAAGACACCGTTTCGGAAGAGGAATGGAAGATAGTAGAGAAAACTTTTCAGCAGGCTTTAGCGGCTTTTCAGCAATTCAGGGCCGATGAAGGTAATGTACTGGAGCAGGATGTAAAATACCGAATCGGGATCATTCTGAAAAACCTTGAACTGGTACAAGTGGAAGAACCTAAACGTGTCCCCCTGATCAAAGAAAGATTAAACCAGTTTTTGAGTGATGCAATAGGTCGTGAAAGTATAGACCAGAACCGCTTTGAGCAGGAGCTGATTTATTACATTGATAAGCTGGATATTACAGAAGAAAAAATACGTTTGAAAAGCCATTGTGATTACTTTATCGAGACCTTAAAAAATGCCGACGCCAATGGTAAAAAATTAGGCTTCATATCGCAGGAGATCGGGCGTGAAATAAACACACTCGGCTCAAAGGCAAATGACGCCACTATCCAGAAACTAGTGGTCGGCATGAAAGAAGAACTCGAAAAAATAAAGGAACAACTTTTGAATGTTTTATAGTCATTAGTCATTGGTCATTTGTCATTGCTTTTATGCTTTGATAATGACTGACGACTAATGACCAGTGACTAATGACTAATGACCAAAGAAGGAAAACTCATCATATTTTCAGCGCCATCCGGGGCAGGTAAAACTACCATCGTACATCACCTGCTTGGGAAAATACCTGAGTTGGAGTTTTCTATTTCGGCTACTACACGAAAAGCACGGGGCGATGAAAAAAATGGAGAAGACTATTATTTCATTAGTAAGGAAGAGTTTTTGCACCTGATAGCAAAAAAGCATTTCGTAGAGTTTGAGGAAGTTTACTCGGGTACCTTCTATGGTACACTACGCACAGAAATAGAGCGGATATGGAACGAAGGAAAAACGGTTATATTCGATATTGATGTAGAAGGTGGCTTACACCTTAAACGTAAGTATGGAGAGGCCGCCCTGGCCATCTTTGTTCAGCCGCCATCACTGGAGGTATTGAAAGAACGGTTATCCGGCCGGGGTACCGACAGCGAAGAAAAATTAAAAGAAAGATTCGCAAAAGCAGAAAAGGAGCTGAATTACGCCCCACAATTTGATATTATCCTCAAAAATTACGATCTTCAAACGGCATGTGCTGAGGCAGAGAATTTAGTCACGAACTTTCTGCGATGAGACTAGTTGGCAGTTTTTAGTTTGCAGTGGGCAAATTTTTTAGCCTTGTTATTGATGGGAACATATAAGGATTTGTTATTATATAAAAAAACATTTGCTTTAGCTATGGAAATCCATTCGGTGACGAAGGGGTTTCCTAAAGAAGAGACATACTCACTTACTGATCAGATCCGCAGGTCATCACGTTCTGCAAATATTTGTTTAATAGAAGCTTACCGTAAACGAAGATATCCAAATCATTTCGTAAGTAAACTCACCGATGTGGATATGGAAAATAGTGAGACACAGGGATGGCTTGAATTTTCGTTAGCTTGTGAATATATTTCTAAAGAAGTTTATGAAATATTGAAAAACCAATCTGAAGAAGTTGGAAAACTAGTTCAATACATGATTGATAATCCTGGTAAGTTTGGTGCCGGATAATAATTGCAAACTGCTTATTGCAAGTTTTCCTATTTTCTGCCAACTGCCAACTAAAAACTGCAAACTGATGAAAGTAGGTTTACTCTTCGGGTCATTCAACCCCATACATATAGGGCATTTGATCATTGCCAATTACATGGCCAATCATACTACCCTGGATAAGGTTTGGCTGGTGGTTTCGCCGCAAAATCCCTTGAAAAAATATGGCGACCTGATCAATACCTACGACCGGCTCGAGATGGCAAAACTGGCTACGGATAACTCAAATAATATTGCTGTAAGTGATGTGGAACTGAAGCTGCCGCAACCATCCTATACAATTGATACATTGGTCCATTTGAAAGAAAAATATCCGGAGCACGAATTTGCCATTATTATGGGCTCGGATAACCTGGGTACCCTGCATAAATGGAAAAATTATAAGCTGATACTACGGGATTACCGCATTTATGTATACCCGCGCCCGGGCTATGAAAACGCCGAGTTTGCCTCGCATCCATCCGTTACCATTACCATGACCCCTCTAATGGAACTATCCGCCACGTTTATCCGAAAGTCATTATCCGAAAAAAAGAATATACAGTACTTTGTTCCCGACTCGGTATTGGAATTTATCGAAAGCAAAAATCTCTACAGGAACGGTTGACTATCAGGGGTAATTAGCGGAAGATAAAACAAAAAGCTAATTAGGTGCCCTGTAGCCGGTTTTTCGGCTTTAATCTAAATAACCCTATTTTTGCTGTGTGAGCGAAAAGACAATCCTTAAACTGCAGCTACCTACCGACCCTTTGTGGGTAAAAAATGTGGTAGAAAGCAATATTGAAGAAATCCTGACTGATCATGCTTTTTGCGAACAGAAAGCCGCCAGCAATGCCATTACTTTGATTGTCCAGAACCCGAACCTGTCAGACCTGGTGCAGGAGATGGCTGCTCTGGTGCAGGAGGAAATGGATCACTTTAAACGTGTACATGATATTATTTTAGAACGCGGATATGTATTGGGGCGGGAGCGCAAGGATAATTATGTGAATGAGCTCAGAAAATTTATCATCATTGGCGGCAGCAGGGCAGATCAGTTGCTTGACCGTTTGCTTTTTTCGGCTATGATTGAGGCCCGTAGCTGTGAACGTTTTAAGGTAATGTCGGAGCACATTAATGATAAACAGCTATCTGAATTTTATCACGAGCTGATGGTTAGCGAGGCCACGCATTACAGCACTTTTATTCGCCTGGCTAAAAAATATTGCGATGGCCTTGATGTAGAAAAACGGTGGAAGGAATTCCTGGATTACGAGGCGAAGGTAATTCAAAACTATGGCAAAAGCGAAACCATACACGGCTGATTCATCCATACAAACGCCCTGACTACCGATACATATTTAATAAATTGATTCTGAATACGTTGATTTGTAATTAATGCGGTTTAAAGTTTACCAGGTAATAATACATATTGCGGGCTGGCTGCTGTTTATGGCTTTCCCGCTTTTATTTATTAACGGCGGGGAAAGCGGTGCGGGATATTTAATATTGAAGGAACCTTATTACTGGCTGTTCTGTATTACCTACTTTTCGCTATACTATTTAAATGCGTATATCCTCATCCCCAATCTCTTCTTAAGAAAGAAATATGTATGGTATAGCGTTATCATCATGCTATTGTTTGCCGGCGTTTATTTTTTGAAGCCTTATGACAGGCTATTGAGATGCAACGAAAAAAGGAACCTGTCAGCTGCATATTTTATGCAGCTAGGTCAAGGCGTTTTAACCGGGCGCACTATACCACCTCCACGGCTAGGTGCTGATTCGCTGCCACAACAAATGGATCACCGCCGTATGCATCCGGGCAACATGCCACAACATTTTGCTCCGCCAATGCGATATCCCCGGCGCCACTGGGATATGTTCAGTGTTTTTATATTCCTGATCATCATGGCATTAAGTACTGCGGTCAGGATCATACGACAATGGCAGTTGATAGAGCAGCGTGCCACCCAGGCAGAAGCAGATAAGGCAAGTGCTGAACTGTCTTTTTTGAAGGCGCAGATCAATCCGCATTTCCTGTTTAATACGCTGAATAATATCTACACGCTGGCCCTGATGAAAGACGAGAACGCGCCGGATAGTATAATGAAATTATCCAACATTATGCGCTATGTGACGGATGATGCTACCAAAGATTTTGTGTCTCTGCAGGACGAGATTGATTGCATTGACGATTATATTGAATTGCAGCGGTTACGGATAGGCGAAAAAACAACGATCGATCTTGATATTTCGGAGGAAACGGGAAACGTGCAGATAGCCCCTCTGATATTAATGACGTTTATTGAAAACGTATTTAAGTACGGCATCAGCAAGCATAACAAATCCGTCATCGTTATAAAGATAAAAAGTAATGAAACAGGCATTTACTTCTTTTGTCAGAATAAAATATTCCCTGAAAAGGAAGAAAATAAACGCGCCGGCATAGGATTGATAAATACACGTCAGCGCCTGGCGCATCTATATCCGGGCAAACATATTTTGAACATCAATACAGAAAACGAGTTGTATACCGTTGAATTGACGTTACACACGAAATGACCAAATTGAAGTGTATTGCAATTGACGATGAGCCATTGGCTTTAAAGCTGATCGCAAGATATGTTCATGAGTTTCCTGAACTGCAGTTGATCCATACATTTGAAGATGCCGTATCTGGCGCCGAATACCTGAAACAGGGTACAACCGACCTGCTTTTTATCGATATCAATATGCCTGATATTACCGGCATCGACCTGGTACGGTCACTGGAGAAAAAGCCAATCATCATATTTATTACAGCTTACAAAACATTTGCATTTGAAGGGTTTGAGCTGGAGGCGCTTGACTATATTTTGAAGCCCATTGATGCCAAACGTTTTGCAAAAGCCGTTGAAAAAGCGATTGATTATTATAAATATAAACAAGCGAAACCGGGCGAACAGGAAGATAACAGCCTGTATGTTTATTCCGAATACCGTATGGTAAAGATCAGCCTTGACGATATTGAATATATTGAAAGTATGGAAGACTATATCAAGATCCATATGCAAAATGATAAAACCATTCTGACGTTGATGTCCCTGAAAAAGGTATTGGAAAAACTCCCTGCCCGAAAATTCCAGCGGATACACCGTAGTTTTATTGTATCGGTGGACAAAATAAAGTCCATCCATAACAGAAAAGTGCAATTAGCTGGTGCAGAACTGCCTGTAAGTGAAAGCTATATGGATTTCGTTCGTAAATGGATGAAATTTAAATGAAAAGGGGTCTTTAGTCGGCACAAAAGTGCCAATTACCGATACAAACTTCCAAAATGCTTCTATAATAATAATTTTTACGTCAGTAAGTGACCGTGCCCCCTTGTTTCATAACTATGTTTTAATGGAGCGTCTGCATATCAATTGCAGGCGTTTTTTATTGTTGGGGGATAACGCCCGCTACATTTTGCAGGTAATTGTTCAGCATGCCAATATCCACCAGGTCATTCATATAGCCGATATACATATCGGGTCTTACAATGATTGCTTTTTGCTTGTGCGGATCGGCTTCAAAGGCATCGAAAACAGCCACATTTTTGCCTGACGGCGGCAGGTAAAAAAAGTTAAGCACCCCCGGATATTTTTCAGTTATCCATTTAGCAAGGGTAAACAGGTACATCTCGTTAAATTTCCCTAAAATGATCAGTGTAAAACCCGGTTTACTGCACCATTCGTGTAAGTCGGTTTCAGTCTCTTTTTTCTCATCATAAACCTTTAAATACGGGAGCCTGTCGCCGGCTTTAACCTGGATGCCCTTGCTTAGGTGCAGGTTGATCTTGCTTTCACGATAAGAGATACCGGTTTGGGAAACTATTTTAAAAAATACCACCTTTAACCTTTCATTTTTCCAAAGGGCAGTCAGAATTCGCGGCATTATCCATTTCTTAAACACGCCGACAAACCAGTTTTTCGACATGATCATGTTAAACGCCCTGTCAGTAGTTTTTAACAGGGTTTTTGCTACCGGCATACGTTCGTCAGCATAACTGTCCAAAATGGTGTCTTTGATATTGCCATTGACAACCCCTGCCAGTTTCCAGGCCAGGTTGTAGGCATCCTGTAAGCCGGTATTCATACCCTGTCCTCCGACGGGCGAGTGGATGTGTGCTGCGTCACCAACCAGGAAACATCTTTGACTGCGGAACTGGGCTGCCATGCGATGGTGCAATTTATAGGTGGTGAACCAGTTATTATTCACTATTTTAATGGATGACCTGGTTAATCCATTTAGGTATGGTAAAACCTCCTCAACTGTTATATCTTCTCTTCCGGCAAACTCCTTCGGCAAATTGCCGATGACGCGGTAACAGTCATCTTCAGGCATAGGAAAAAATGCACCAATGTCATGCTTGCCTAAATACAATTGCACATATTCGCCGGTTAAAAAAGTGCTGTCGAGTTTTAAGTCTGCCAGGTAAAAAAAACTTGGATAAGTATCGCCGTTAAAGGGTATTTGCGATTGCTTGCGCACTGTGCTATGCGCACCATCAGCCCCAACTACCCAATCGCACTTTAATGTGTATTCGCCTTCTTCATTTTTTAATTTTGCCTCCGCACCATCTGCATTTTGCTGCAATGATTCAAGGGTGGTATTCCAATAAACCGGGCAGCAGTTCAAGGTTAAATAACCCAGCAGGGTCCTTTCATTTTTGCTTTGCTGGTATAATAAAATATAGGGGAAGGCGGTCAAGCCATTGCCCACTTTACTTAAGGATAAGGAAGTTACCTGTTTGCCATCCTGGTTAAATAACACGCCTTTGGTTTGCTTGCCATTGGGTACTACTTCGTCAATAATACCCATCTGCCGGTAGATCTCGAGCGAACGGGCTTGCACCGCCAACGCATTGGAATGGTTAGTGGGGCCTTGTTTATTGTCAATAATGACAGGCTGAATGCCATAACGTAATAGCTGTGCAGCCATCATCAAGCCGGAAGGCCCCGCGCCTACGATCAATACTTTCGTATGTTGTCCGTTAATCAGCATAGGTTATCAGGCATGAAATAAAAGAAATATAGCCGGGCGTTTGTGAAGATCAGGTATATTTTGTTTCCATTCGGCAATAGTTTTGGTTTGAACCAGTTCATTAGCCGAGGTAAGGTCGCAGGCAATACAAAGCCTTGTTTTGGGTTGACAGGACCTTAATATCTCCTCCAGCATGGGGTTATTCCGAAACGGTGTTTCGATAAATAACTGTGTTTGATTATTACGCTGCGAAAGCGTTTCTAACTCTTTAATTTTTTTGCTCCGCTCCACCTTGTCAATAGGGAGGTAGCCGTGAAAGGTAAAACTTTGCCCGTTAAAGCCGGAAGCCATTATCGCCAACAAGATAGAACTCGGCCCAACCAGTGGTATCACTTTAATGTTTCTTAGGTGTGCTTCGGCTATTATTTCAGCACCGGGATCAGCTACGCCGGGGCAGCCTGCCTCGCTCATTAAACCCACATCGTTACCGGCAACTAATCCCCTAAAAAACTCGTTTATAGATATGTTACGATTATGCTTGCCATAGTCGTGAATAATAAGTTCGCTTTGCGGGGTTTTTAAACCGGCCTCTTTCAAAAACCGGCGCGCTGTCTTTTCGTTCTCCACAATGTATTCCTTCACCTGGTTAATGGTATCCACCAGGTAGGGCGTAAACGATCTGGCGGCTGCCTCTTCGGCAAGGGGTACAGGGATTAAAAAAAGTGTTCCGGCGGGCATATTGCAAAGTTGGCTTTTTTGTTGTAATTTAAACTATCATAATTCGGTTTGTAAATGAAATCATTAGGCGTTAACTGGTTTATAGAAGGCTCGATAGATTTTGAGCACAAAAAATACATCCTGCTGGATTATTTACAGGAGATCAACCGCCATTTTGATAGGAGTAAACTCTACCCAAATCTTACCGACCTGATATTCCACTACAATAATCTGCTTGATTTCAAAAGGAACAAAACGATTCTACAGCAAGCCTTTCCGCAGCAAATGACCAAGGCGGATATTGAAGCTGTGAAGCTGACCTACCAGAAAATTATACAGGATGACAGCTCGATGAGCGAGATCGAAAGCATTATCTCCTATGCCCTGCATAAAATGGATCCAGCTATCCAAACGGGCAAGGAGATATATGATTTTGTAGAAAGTCATTTAAATATCGACCCGGTGGGACTTGTGCCGTTATTGCCATATAGCGGTTATTTTTCGTTGCGCAATGGCCGGGAAAGAACCAATTGGGTATATGAATACCAGATAACTATTTTTGAAAATAAAGACGATAAGTTCAGAGGGATCAATATTAACTTTGTAGATACTTATGAGCAAAGTATCACCATCACACCTGAGGCCATTAAACTCGACCTGATCAACAGGCATAAGCATCTGCCTAATCCCGCTGTGTATTATGTGGTTAGTGATATCAACTTCCCATTAGAACAAACCTTACTGCCGGTAGCTAAAAGGAGCCTGGTGAAGTATATATCAAACGCAGCTTAAGGGCTATACGTTCGACGTTATACGTTTTACGTCAGAAGAGAAATCAAAAAACGTATAACGTACTACGTAAAACGTCCAACCTATTTAACCGGAGTCTCTTTCTTATACTCCTCATTCAACCCTGTAAGCACTTCCTTAGTTACGTCCAGACTTTCATCGCCATAAAGCATAGATGGGTTGGCTTTTGAGTAGGTAAGTACAATTTTATAGCCTTTCTGCTTGGTATAGGTTTTTAAGTAGGCGGCAATACGATCATACAGCTTTGAATTTTCTTCCGCTCCCTGGTCCTGCAATTGCTGGCTGGTATTTTGACCAAGTGCCTGCAGATCCTGTTGTTTTTTTGCCAAACGCTTTTCTGTCGCAGCTTTTTGCATCGGTGTTAATGACGACGCACTTTTTTGATAAGCGGCTACCTCTTTTTGAAAAGCTTGCCCCTTTGTTGCAATTTCGGTCTGCGCTTGTTGCGAAAGTGTCTGTAATTTTACTTTTACAGCTTTATAGTAATCATAATTATTCAACAGGGTATCCGAATTAACAAATACAATGGTATTAGTTGATTTAGTATCGTCGGTCTTTACTGAAGGGGTAACGGCAGGGGCAGTTTGCGCACTGGCAGCAAATGATCCTAATACTATTGAAGCAGTGATGATGAATGATCTCATATCTTCTCGTTTATGTTTTTAAAAGCTGCGAATTTACAGGTTTTAAAATAAACAGGCAATCGGGTGAGAATTTTGAATGACTTCTGGGGTCATATGTCTTACGTTATACGTTTTTTTTTAATTCAAAAACGTATAACGTAAGACTTACAACGTAAAGCCTATTTCAGCTTAGAAAGGGCCTCTTTAATTCTTGGAAGCAGATCCTTTATATCCTGCAAAGTGCTTGCACCTACCGATGCCCTGAACCAGTTAACATCCTCTTCAGTACCAAATGCCGAGAATGGCACTAAAGCCACTTTAGCTTCTTTAATGAGGTAGAAATTGATATCTGTGGAGGTTTTCAGTACATTACCCGCAGGGGTAGTTTTGCCGGAGTAATCAACTTTAACAGTCAGGTAAATGGCGCCCATTGGTTCTATAGAATCTACATTAAAGCCCTCAGCCTTTAACTGCTGGAAACCCTCGTGTAATGTGTTCAGGCTGTTCTGGATATTGGATTTGATGTTAGAAAGATAGCTGTTCACATCCTTTTCCTGTTTCAGGAATTTTGCCATGGCCACTTGCTCCGCCTTTGGAGACCAGGCGCCCATATGGCCCACAATGGCTTTCATGTTAGTGATAATGTTGGTCGGGCCAAAGCCCCATCCCACACGCACGCCGGTAGAGGCAAAGCACTTGGAGGCACCGTCTACAAATATGGTGTAGTCCTTCAGTTCAGGACGTAAAGTAACCGGGTTAAAATGCTCATGCTGTCCAAACGTTAATTGAGAATATATCTGATCGTAAAGCAAATACAAAGGCTTTTCACCTGCGGCACGGCTTTTATTTTCAGCGATCACCAGGTCGCAAATCTCCTCCAGGTCCTTTTTGCTAAACATGGTTCCCGTAGGGTTTAATGGCGAACATAATGACAATAAAGCCGCTCCTTTTAAATGCGGGCGTATCTCATCAGCCGTAGGCATAAAGTTATGCTCAGGCTGTGTTTGTACAATCACAGCTTCAGCATTCAGCAAGTCGCAATAATGATTATTATTCCATGACGGTGCCGGGAAAACCACCCTTTCACCCGGATTAACCACAGCAAGATATATGGAGTAGATCAATGGCCTTGAACCACCTGAGATCAATATCTGGTTGGCGCTATAATCTAAGTTGTACCTGTTTTTAAGGAACTCTGAAACGCTTTCGCGCAGATTGAGCATACCATCGGCAGGCGGATAGTTGGTCTGATTGGCATTGTAAGCATCCACTATGCCTTCTTTTAAAGGCTGTGGTATGGGATATATATTTGCATCAAAATCACCGATAGTTAAATTGGCAACATTTTGTCCCTGCCTTTTTAATTCGTTTACCTCACCGGCTATTTTAATGATTTCGGAGCCATGTAAATTATGGGCTAAAGCTGATACTTCCATTTTGTAGATGTGCAAATTTTAGATGTGCAAATGTGCTGATTAATTTGAAAATTTGAGAATTTGAAAATTGGAGCGGATGTTATTTGAGCAATCATTTTCAAATCAACACACCATCAAATTTTCAAATTATTATAAATAAGCTTTCCTCAACTTAATAATGCGTATCCAGTGCATTAGTTTCATTACAGGATAAACTGGGTCGAACTCAAACCAGCGGGCGGCAAAGTTGGCACTGTTGGGGCGTTTATGATGATTATTCTGGAATAATTCGCCTAAAAGCAGAAAATCAAAAGGTGTGGTGTTTTTAGATTTATCGTTATTATCAAAGTTGGCATAACCATATTTATGGCCGCACCAGTTAACTATCGCGCCCTGAATAGGACCCATCATAAAGTGAATGGGCAGCAGTAAAAACATCCACCAATGGGTAGCAAAGGCTACATAAAAAGCCACGTATAACAGTCCAAACAGCACCCTTGATATCATTGTCGATCCCCAGTAATCCAGCAAACGCCACTCAGGATAATTACCTTTGAATTGTGCTTCTGGCTCTTTCAGGCGTTTTTCGTAAAGCTTGTAGCTTTGGGCAGTACGCCACATCATCTGGAAAACATCCCGGAAAAAATAAGGTGAATGCGGGTCTTTTTCGGTATCACTGTAAGCATGGTGCTCACGGTGCATAATAGCATAGGCCCGTGGGTTTAGATAAGACGACCCCTGGAAAATAAAGGTGAGGATGTGAAAACAACGTTCGGCAAATTTGCTGGTTGTAAACATCTTATGTGACGCATATCTGTGCAGAAAAAATGTTTGAAAGAACAGCGACAAAAACCAATGGCAAAGGAAAAATATTAATATATACACTTACTGAAGGAATTTAAAAAGGTGTGCGCAAAGATAATATTTTATATCTCAACGTTATGACAGTAAAAGTCGTGATATTAAATTAAAAGGACCCGCATCGTTGCAGGCCCCTTATTATAGCGTCAGAAAGTTTTACCGGGCGGAATCACGCAGTGATTTAATCCTGTCATGCGAGGTATTAACACTTTGCTGTTGGCGAAGAAGTATAGGAATCACCTCGGCTGACAGATCATTTTCGGGCGACAAGGCATCACGATAAGCTTTTTTTATGGCATCTTCACCACGCTCACATTCTGCCAAAATACCTTTCCGGTTGTGCCCGGTAAATGTTGCCTTTATATCGATCCATGCACGATGAAGGCTCCCTGTACTACTCGTATCATTTTCCGGATGGCCACCTAACTGATTTATTTCGTCACGCAGTTCCTGGCTAAACTGTTTACTTTCCAGCGAGCAGTTCAGGAAAATACCCTGCAAATCGATGTCGGTGCTATCCAGGTCCTGGGCAGCTTTTCCGAAGCCCTCTGAACGGTCATTATTGATCTCGACCAGATCATTTAATACCTCAACTGATTTTTCGATGGTTTCCATAATGTTAGGATTAATTGTTTCCTTTGGCAACATTTAAATATCATTATAGTTTCAAAAATTAACTTTAAATGAATTAATTTACAATTGAAATTGCTGAGCCAGTAATTTATAGGAGTTTAATCTATCATCAAAATTCTCGGTGATCGTAACCGCAATGATCTCATCTACCTGGTATTCATCAGCAAGGCGGGCCAGTTTTTCTTTTATTTCGACAGGTTTGCCGGTGATCACCCGTTTACGGTTATGCATAATGCGTTCCTGCTCGTTGATAGTATAAGTGTGATCTTTAATGTCATCATATCCTACAGGCGACAACCCTTTTCCCTGCTCAAACTGGTTAAAGCGGAAATCCATAAGCGCCTGGTGACGGTTGATATTTTCTTCGTCTTCAGAACAATAAACAAAAATGGCTACGCTGGCTGTAGGCTCGGCCTGATCTTCTGATGGCTGAAAACGTTCCCTGTACATGGCTACTGCAGCCGGACCGCCGATAGGGTTGATAAAATGCGCGAAGGATAATCCCATGCCAAAATGGGCCGCAAACAGACCGCTTTCGCCACTTGAACTTAACAGCCACATGGCCGGAACGGTTGATACCTGCGGGATAGCCCTTATCTTGGAGACAGGTGTACCCGGATCGCCGCGGTCATGAAAATAGTTGATCAAATCATACAGCTGCTCAATAAAATCCTGTTCCCTAAACTGGTTGGATGGATTCAGCATGGCAGCGGTAAGGCGGTCGGTACCCGGGGCTCTGCCCATTCCCAGGTCGATACGGCCAGGAGCAATAGCCTCCAGCATCCTGAAGTTTTCGGCAACCTTTAACGCACTGTGATTAGGCATCATCACCCCGCCTGAACCTACACGCATAGTTTTAGTTTGCCCTGCCAGGTGTGCGATCAGCACCTCGGGAGTAGAACCGGCAAGGCTGCCGGTATTATGATGCTCTGATACCCAAAAACGCGTATAACCAAGCTGATCGGTATATTTTGCTAATTCAACCGTTTCTTTAACGGCCTGCTCAGCAGTAATGCCTTTGCGTACCGGGGATTGGTCCAGTACGCTCAGGCGAATTTTCTTTGTGTCCATGTAAAATAATCAGAACACAAAAATACATAAGGGCTTGTTGAGCAATTGTAAAGATTTGGGTTGTATAAAGCCGTTACTATTTTATATTATAATCAGTAATCGTTTCTTTTTCATAAACATTGCCACTTACGCTGGTATCCGTTTCTATCATGCCAACGCCTTTTGCCAGGTAAAAATCATAAAGGGCGGTACTTGTAAATCCTGAACCCAGGTTATACTGAAGGTCAACCTGTGTATGGATAACATCAGTAAAAGTTTTGCCATTAACCACTTTAGTGATACCTTTTTCCTTTATAGTATTTACAGTTCTTGCCGGGAAGCCCGAAATAGTACCATTGTCAGTAGGAGTGGTTGTCCACGTATCACCAACCGCCTTAGCGTCATTACCCATTTGTAATTCAATAGTTACACCGGCGGAAGCACTCGAAGCACGAATTGCATAAGTATTATCAGCAGCATAATAATAGCCGGTATTAGTGCCATGCACCGAAGATACACCCGATGCGGTATAATAAGTTTTGTTGTTAAAAACCGATGTACCCCCGGTCATTGTAATAGTCAGGGTATTGTTAACTCCGCCAATTACATCCTTATAACTCCAGGTACTTCCAGACGAAACCGGGAAATAACTATCTGAACCAGGTTTAGGGTCATTTTTCGATTTACATCCTGCCATCAGCACAGCTGCGGCAGCAAATAATAGCATATATTTTTTCATGCAACGAAAATAATTTAATCGGCCCAGTGGAAACGACATAGTTTTCAACTTCTCAACAATAGTGCAGGAAGTATGCCATACAGCATAACAGGAGATGTTTTGTTATGCGTTAAAATGGTATAAGAAAACCACCTCACCGGTGTAGGCCGGTTTCTTTTCGCCCTCAATTTCCATTTCAACACCTATGGTAGCTTTAGTGATGCCCCTGAGGTTAATAATGGCTGCCAGCCTGGCTTTTAACCGTACGCGACTTTCAACCTTAACCGCCTGACCGAATTTGATATTATCAATCCCGTAATTGATCTGCATCTTTAGGTTTTGTACATCAGCTATCTGGTGCCAGAAGTAGGGAAGCAGCGATACCGTTAAATACCCGTGTGCAATAGTTGCGCCGAAGGGACCTTCATTTTTGGCTTTTTCAGCATCGGTATGTATCCATTGATGGTCTATAGTGGCATCGGCAAATTTATTTATTTGCTCCTGGGTAATAACATGCCAATCAGATACACCGAGTTCATGGCCTAAATGTGATTCAAATTCAGCGTAATTTTTAATAATTATCATAACTCAGATAGTAGTCTTTTGACGGTAACGGGTTTCAATTGCGATGTAAAAATAATAAACCGCAAGGCATTCCAAAATTAATCATTAATCGAGTTCTTATTTTCCTCAAAAACCATTTGACAATTAAACAAATTCGCGTATCTTTGCAGTCCCGAAATTACGGGGTATAGAATACGTTTAACAAATTTAATTTAAAGCAAGTGAATACGTTAAGTTACAAAACTGTCTCAGCCAATAAAAAGACCGTTAACAAGGAATGGGTTGTTGTTGACGCTCAAGGTGAGATTTTGGGGCGCTTGTCCACTAAGATCGCCATGATCATTAGAGGAAAACACAAGCCAGGGTTCACCCCACACGTAGACTGCGGCGATAATGTAATAGTTATTAATGCAGACAAGGTAAAACTGACCGGAAACAAGTTTGGCGACAAACAATATGTTTCTTACACCGGCTATCCGGGTGGTCAGCGTTTCATTTCTCCTAAGGAGTTAATGGCAAAGCATCCTACCAGAGTGGTTGAAAAAGCCGTTCGTGGTATGTTACCTAAAAATCGTTTGGGCCGCGCCTTATTTGGTAATCTGCATGTTTATGCAGGAGCCGAACACCCGCATGCAGCACAAAACCCCAAAGCCATTTAACCGTTAATTTAAAAGAAGAAAAGAAATGCCAACAACTAACACTTCAGGCAGAAGAAAAACAGCTGTTGCCCGCATCTATCTGAGCGAAGGCAATGGTGCCATTACCGTAAACGGTAAAGATTACAAAGAGTACTTCCCTACCTTACCATTACAATACATCGTTACCCAGTCAACCGAAGTTTCGGGCTCGACAGGTAAATTTGATGTGATCGTAAATGTTGCAGGTGGTGGTGTAAAAGGACAGGCAGAAGCCGTTCGTTTAGCTATTGCGAAAGCTATTGTTGAACTGGATGCTGAAAAGAAACCTGCACTGCGCGCCAAAGGTATAATGACACGTGATGACCGTATGGTTGAGCGTAAAAAACCAGGACGCAAGAAAGCACGCAAGAGATTCCAATTCAGTAAACGTTAATCATCAAAGGAGAACAACACAATGGCAAGAACAACATATCAGGATTTACTGGATGCAGGTGTACACTTTGGTCACCTTACCCGCAAATGGGACCCAAAAATGTCACAGTACATTTTTATGGAGCGCAACGGTATCCACATTATCGATCTAAACAAAACATTAACTAAAGTTGAAGAAGCTGCTTCAGCTATAAAACAAATTGTAAAATCAGGCCGTAAGGTATTATTCGTAGCTACAAAGAAACAAGCGAAGGATATCGTAGCTGAATATGCAAAAGGAGTAAATATGCCTTTCGTAACCGAACGCTGGTTAGGTGGTATGTTAACCAACTTTGCTACCGTACGCAAGTCGATCAAAAAGATGTCAAACATCGATAAATTGACCAAAGACGGTACTTACAGCAACCTTTCTAAAAAAGAAAGACTGATGATACAGCGTGAGCGCGTTAAATTGGAAACCTTGCTGGGTGGTATAGCGGATCTTAACCGTTTACCTGCTGCATTGTTCCTGATTGACGTGAAGAAAGAACACATCGCGGTTTCAGAAGCATTAAAGTTGAATATCCCTACTTTTGCTATGGTTGATACCAACTCTGATCCTTCAAACATCGATTTCCCTATCCCTGCAAATGATGACGCAACCAAATCAATTTCATTGATCACCGGTATTATCATCAAAGCGATTGAAGAAGGTTTGGATGAGCGCAAACGCGAAAAAGAAGACGAAGCTGAAAAGGAAGCAGCCTTAGCAAAAGCTAAAGCCGATAGCCCTAAAGCTGAAGCTGCTGCCGCTGCTGCGCCGGCCGCACCTGCTGAAGGTGGCAAAAGAAAAAGAGTAGCTGCTGAAGCAGAAGCTGCTCCGGCTGCTGCCGCTGCACCTGAGAAGGAAGAAGAATAATTTTCAAAGTTGCGGGTTGTAAGTTGTGAGTTATAAGTTTTATAATACACAGATTACAGCCCGTAACAATATTCACAATATTTGGTTATAGTTTTTGAGGTTCGATTTTAAAACTCATCACTCAAAACTCAATACTTAAAACTAAAAGACATGTCTACATTACAAATAACTGCATCCGATGTAAATAAGCTGCGCCAGCAAACCGGTGCAGGGATGATGGACTGCAAAAAGGCTTTGACCGAAACAAACGGTGATTTTGAAGCTGCAATTGATTTCTTAAGAAAAAAAGGCGCTAAAGTAGCTGCCAGCCGCCAGGACCGTGAATCAAACGAAGGTGTGGTGATTGCACGTACATCAGAAGATGGCAAACGCGGTGTAATTATCGAACTGAACTGCGAAACAGACTTTGTGGCTAAAAATGCTGAATTTATAGCTTTTGCAAACCAGATCGCAAACGAAGCTGTTGAAAGCAAACCTGCTGATATTGAGGCATTGAGCCAGTTATCAGTTGATACTGATGTTAGCCGTGTTACTATCGGTGAGGCAATCATCGAGAAAACAGGTAAGATCGGAGAGAAGATCGGCGTATCTAAATATGAAGTTGTTGAAGGCGAGAAAGTGATCGCCTACATCCACGGTAATTTCCGTTTAGGTGTATTGGTTGCCTTGAGCGCTAACGTTGCCGGTGCTGATGAAGCCGGTAAAGACGTAGCTATGCAGATTGCTGCCATGAACCCGGTTGCTGTTGATAAGGATGGTGTTGATGCTACAACTGTACAGCGCGAGCTGGAAATTGCAAAAGAGCAGATCCGTGCAGAAGGCAAACCGGAAGAAATGGTTGAAAAAATATCTATAGGAAAGCTGAACAAATTCTACAAGGACTCAACACTGTTGAACCAGGAATTTGTGAAGGACCCTTCCAAAAGCGTTGCCCAGTTTTTGAGCACGGTTGAAAAAGGACTCACCGTTACCGCATTTAAACGGGTAGCTTTAGGAGCTTAATTATTGAATCCCCCTCGTATTAACGAGGGGGATTTTTTTTGTGATATATTTTTATTTTTTGTCATCCTGAGTGATAACGAAGGATCTTCTCAAACAGAAAAGTTAGCTACCTTGCATGACGAAGAAGATTCTTCACTACACCTGCCTGTCCCGGGCCGGTTCAGAATGACAACAAGGATGTAATAAATAAGACAATGACAACAGCACTTCACAACCTCCAGATCATCTCCGATGGTCAGATCATCAAAAACAAAGCAATTTTAATTTCAGGCGGAAAGATCACCGGTATAGCCGCGGATAACGCTATACCGCAGGATGTTGAAAAGAAAGATATGAAAGGAGCGTACGCAGCACCGGGTTTGATCGATCTGCAATTATATGGAAGTGGAGGACGGTTGTTGAGTATAGATACAGATGAAGCTACATTGCTCCAAATGGAAACTGACCTGCTCGCCC
>JBEHXM010000002.1:0-100991 GCA_048498695.1 Bacteroidota bacterium | reverse complement strand
CGATGCCTACGACCATGTGATACAAATAATGGATTTGATAGAAAACTACAAGGAAATCACTTCCAGTATCATTGATCTTTACCTTTCGATGGTAAGCAACCGTATGAACGAGATCATGAAGGTGCTGACCATCATCTCCGTCATATTTATTCCATTAACCTTTATCGCAGGTATTTATGGAATGAATTTCGCCCGTGTTGACCCGGTTACCAATAAGGTAATGGCCGCCAATATGCCCGAACTGTATTCGCCGCACGGCTATGTTTACGCCCTGATCGGCATGTTTGCCATCGCAGTGATACAGGTATTATTCTTTTGGAAAAAGGGATGGTTTAATAAGCTGTGAGGCGCGTGGAGCAAGGGGGTTGGCGTTTACAAATAAATATTACGCTAACCGCCATGCTCCACGCGTATATCTATTTCTGAAATTCCGGCTTCAATTCAGCCTTCATCGCTTTTCTGAACTTCATTACCTTAGGTTCAGATACATTGGAAATGTAAGGATTATCGCCATGTAAACGGTAATACCCCTGGTGATATTTTTCGGCAGGGTAAAATGCTTTGAAGGCTACCACCTGCGTAACTATCGGGTCGGCATAATGCTTGATGGCATTTACTTCTTTTATCGTGTTTAACAAAATTGCCTTTTCTTCGGGCGTACGGTAAAACGCAATGGAACGGTAGTCTGTCCCCTCGTCAGGCCCTTGACGGTTAAGCTCGGTGGGGTCATGTGCAAAAAAGAAAGACTTAGCGATAGTTGCATAGCTGATCACTTTGGGATCGTAATAGATCTGCACTACTTCGGCATGTCCTGTAGTTTGGGTTCCCACATCTTCATAAGTTGGGTTTTTAGTAGTACCTCCGGCATAACCCGAAACCACTTTATTCACCCCTTTTAATTCGGACAGCGCTTCGCTCATGCTCCAGAAACAGCCGCCCCCAAAAGTAGCGATACTTTCTCCGGGTTGAGCTTGTGGTACCGTCGCAAAACCGCTGCCGGTTTGTCCGTTGGCACATCCGCAAAACAACAGGATGACCGCAATATATAATGATATCCTTTTCATAAAATTTGAACGCTTTTCATAAACATACGCAAACATAAATGCAGCGGTTGCCACGCTTGGTCATAGCTGCGTAATATCAGCAGCCCGTTATTTTTGGTGCGCCATTTTTACCAGGGTAAGTATCTTGCTGAGCCCGTTGATCTTTATTTCATAAACGCTTGATAACAGCATACCCAGCTTTCCGGGCGGGAACCCTTTGTTCTTCAGCCACTCTAAATAATGCACGGGCATATCGCACAATAAAGTGCCTTTATATTTCCCAAAAGGCATTTTGGTTTTAACCAGGTCTGTTAAAATTTTAGGATCGGGCGATAAATATTCCACGGTATAAAAGTAACACAATGATTGTGCAACCGTAAAATTATAAAACACATCATAAACGCGGGCGTTGTAATACTAAACTTAATTACAATGAAAGAACAATTTGAAGCGATGCTCACCGGCTCTGACGGTCCTATTGATGGTATAGTTACACCTGTTGATGTGCATGGGTATATACAAGGTTATGAATTTCAATCTATTGATGGTTCGCTGCACCTGCTTATCGGTTTTAGCACCAAAGGAAAATGGGAACGCATATCGGGCACCGAACCCTATTTATCTGGCTGGACGGATGAATTGGTTGAGCAGGCAGATATAGCCAAACATTCGTAATTCAATCCCATAAAAAACCACCGGCTAAAAGACACGGTGGTTTTGCTTATTATATATAATTGAGATTTAGAACCTGCCCGGCCTGTGAACATTGCCTCGCTGAGCGTTATTCTGAGCAAAATGTTCCCTGGCACTCATCCTTTCATAATTGCGGCCTTGATTCATATGCTGATTCCTGTTATCAAACCTGCGGTCGTCTCTTCTGTATTGAACATGATTGTAGTGGTTGTTGCTTGCGTATCCACGACTATAGCTATGATCCCAACGACCGTTAAATGCCACGCCGTTATATCTTGTGCGGTAATAATCATTGTGCATAAATGGCCTGTGCGCATGCACCTCAAACCTGCGGGCAGCTCTCCAGTCATAGTTACGATAAGCCCCTGGCAAGTACGCAGCTGACACCCAACTTCCGCCATCGTTATAATAATAACATTGTTCGGGTATACTGTAATACGCGTCTACCTCTGGTAAATAATAATAATCTTCATCACCATCATAATTAGCAGGCTCACTGTATTCGTCCGAAACTGGCTGGGCCACCACTACCCTCGCAGGTACATAAACCGGGCGCGAAGCGAAATGAATACCGAGGTGTACTCTTATTTGTGCTTTTGCAGAATTATATAATAAACTGCTTAATGCTATTGCTGATATAAAGGCTATCTTTTTCATGATATTAAATATTAATTATTAGTATTAAAATTTATATAGATATGACGACCCGCATCTGCAATGGTTTAATATTGCCATATAATAAATATTATAGCTAAGTATAAATAAGAATTTAATTCTGATAATAATATTTATACAGAACATAATTTTTTTGAAGATGAATTTCAGATGAAGAAATTTTCATTAATTCAAATAAATGGCTGATCGTTGTCATTGCATTGATACAAAACAGATTTCGATATTTACTGTATATTCATTTAAATTTGAGTATCAAAACATTACTATCATGAAAAGAAAAGCATGGGGAACCATTTTACTGCCCGTACTGGCCATAACCGGTATTTTATCATTAGTTGCTTTAAAGAACGATATAAAAGGACATCCTGCTGCTAAGCCTGCCGATAATGCCGGACTTACTTTACCAGCGGGTTTTAATGCAAATATCATAGCCGATAATATTGGCAGTGCAAGGCATATCGTAGTTACGCCGCAAAATGAGATATATGTCAAACTAAAGGGTACAGAAAAAGGTAAAGGCATCCTGCTGCTTCATCAAAATGGCAATAAAGCCGATATAAAAACAAGCTTCGGCAGTTTTGGCGGAACGGGTATCGCAATTAAAAATGGTTACTTATATGCTTCGTCTGATGAAGAGGTATTTCGTTTTAAATTAAATGCCAATAACGAAGTGATCAGTCCTGATAAACCCGAAAAGATTGTAACGGGCTTATTAAGCCGCCACGAGCATGAGGCTAAAGCCATTACTTTGGACAATTCCGGGCATTTATATGTAAATATTGGCGCTTACTCCAATTCATGCCAGGTGAAGGACCGTCAAAAAGGCTCACCCGGTCAAAAAGGCTGCCCTATCCTGGATTCAGCCGGTGGTATCTGGCAGTTTAGCGCCAGCAAACCTAATCAGCATTATGGTGATGGCGTGCGTTATGCCACAGGCTTAAGAAATGTGGTTGGCATTACATGGAACACCCAGGATAATCAGCTTTTTGTAATGCAGCATGGCCGCGACCAGTTACACGATCTTTTCCCCCAATATTTCACTGAGAAACAATCAGCTGAATTACCTGCCGAGTGTATGTATGCTTTGAAAAAAGGAGATAATGCCGGCTGGCCTTATATGTATTACGACTGGCAAACACATAAAAAAATATTAATGCCGGAGTATGGCGGTGACGGTAAAAAAGAAGGCGGACAAAATGCCATCAACCCGGCAGCGGCATACCCTGGTCACCTGGCGCCGAATGGTTTACTGTTTTATACCGGCAACCAATTTCCGGCAAAATATAAGAATGGTGCCTTCATCGCTTTCCATGGTTCATGGAACAGGGCGCCCGAGCCGCAGGCAGGTTTCTTTGTGGTTTTCCAGCCATTTAAAGACGGTAAACCTGCAGGTAAATGGGAAGTATTTGCTGATGGGTTTGCCGGATCAGCCGCCGACAAAGCTAAAGGTAATGCGCTACGCCGTCCATGCGGATTGGCTCAAGGCCCCGACGGCGCTATTTATGTGAGTGATGATAATAAGGGGGCAATTTATAAGATAACCTATAAGAAATAATCAAAATAGCTGATAATGAAAAGGCCCCGATCAACCGGGGCCTTTTTAGTTGGATAACTCATGGTTGTATTTCTTAGTCTGGCGTTTCTTTGCCTTTACCCGTTCAATACTTTCTTCTATGTTACCCTTTTCGTATTTGCTGGTAGCTTCCAAAAATGCTTTGCGATATGCTTCCAGGGAAGTTTTCCATTCCTTTTTCTTTTCGGCATGTAACGCTTCCAGATTATAAATGCAGGCAGCATTAATTCCTGCTACCATTAAAGCTTTCGCTATCACCAGGCGTACCTGTTTTTCCATATCCAGGAAAACCAACAGATCAAGGTAATGATAATACACATTCGGAAATGACGGCTCCAGTTCAACACAGGTTTTAAAGTGATACCCTGCGGTCTGGTAATCGTTTATCTCATAATAGTATATCTTACCTAATTGATAATGCGCCCTTGCATATAATGGCTCATCTGCAATAATTGCATTAAGCAATTGCAATGCTTTTGGTGTTGTGCCATAACTAAATTCATCGACAGCCTGCAAATACTTCTCTTCTATAGTCAAATAAATGTCCATAAACCTTAATTGTAAATTCCGGTAACCCGGATAAATAAATAATAAATTGATTTTGTTTACGTGATGCAGTTAATAACTACACCGGGAAGCAGAAGAGTTTTGTAAATGCATAGCCCTTCCGCTGCGAGCCAGTAGGCCGCTTAGAGTTTGATTGACGGAAAGAATTAAGACGTAGCATTGCTTTACTTTTTTACAAAGATAGCCTTTTCAAAAAAATATTCAAATTCAATAAGAACAGTCTGTATTATTTTATAAGCTATCCGAGATCAAAGGATCATCCGTTGGGTCATTTTCTCCCTTTTCGGTTTCGATCAAATAGTTATCCATTAGCTCGTTTTCAGATATCACCATATTAAAATCATCAAAACGGACACCCTCTTCAAATGGGAAAACCGTGTAGCCTTTTTTATCGGCGTCATATTCTCCCAATTCAAAAAGTTCTTCCTGGTCCTTTTCTTTTATGATCGATCCCTGAGCCAGTTGGTAGGCATCGCTAATGGTTTCAAAGTTTTTGTTTTTCATCGTATGCAATAAACTCGATAACTCAAAAGGTTTACGCAAACCATTCAAAAAGGTCATTTTGTTTTAAGGCTGATTTGTGCTGTTCGTCCAGGTCTTTGATGATTTTTCCTTCTGCCATTTGTATGATTCGGTTGCCATAATTGTAGGCATCTTTCAGGTTATGAGTGATCAGGATGGTGGTCAGGTTAAAATCTTTTGCCAGCTTATCAGCAGTTTTCATCACCACATCAGCTGATCGTGGGTCGAGCGCAGCTGTAGGTTCGTCCAGTAATAATACTTTGCAGCTATCCATCACACTCATCAGTAAAGTAAGCGCCTGTCTTTGTCCGCCGGACAAAGTCCCCATAGGCTGTTCTATCTTGTTCTCGAGGCTCATGCCCAGGGTGGCTATCTTTTCTTTCACCGATTTTTTGAATTGTTCATTTACACCGATGGATAAGCCTTTTGCTTTGGTGCGGATTGCCGCAAGCCTGAAATTATCCAGGATGCTCAGGTCAGGAGCCGTTCCACTCAGGGGGTTTTGAAAAACACGTGCTATCCACTCACTTCGGTTATAATCGGGCAGCCTGGTTACATCATTATCATCAATGTAAACACTCCCCGAATCCGGCAAAACACTCCCGGCCACCATGTTCAGTAATGTTGTTTTCCCTGAGCCGTTAGATCCCACTATTACTAAAAACTCTTTGTCATTCACGTGCAAATCAACGCCTTGCGTGGCATCCACCTGGTTAGCCTTGCCCTTATTAAAAGTTTTATGAACGTTTTTCAGATCGATCATGACGAACTTTTATAGGTTAAACGTGGCAGACTGACGATCAGCAGCACAAATAAAGCTGTCACTACTTTAAGCAAATTAGGATTAACACCGATACTGAGCGTGATGGCCAATACAAACTGGAAAATAACAGCGCCTGAAAGTACCAAAACCAGTGTTAACCAAACAGAAGTGATCTTAAACCAATTGATCAGAGTTTCTGCTATGATCACCGACCCCAACCCTACTATTACAATGCCGATACCCATATTAATATCCGCAAAACCCTGGAATTGCGTGATGAGAAAGCCGCTTACTGCCGTTAAGGCATTAGCCAAAGCAAGACCGGTGATCTTCATACGATCAGTATTTACACCTAACGAGCGTATCATTGATTCGCTGTTGCCGGTAGCACGCATAGCGATGCCAAAATCTGTTTTCAACAGGTAGCCGATCAATAAGGTAAGCAGTACCACAAAAACTATTAATATCCAAAAGGTATTATGATTAGGGTCGGCAGAAATATTGATCAGCGCAAATATGGAGGAGGTATTGATAAGCGGTATGTTTGATCTTCCTAATAAAGTTAAATTGATCGAATACAACGCCGTCATCACCAGGATACCTGCCAGCAGAGCATTTATCTTTAATTTGGTATGGATTAACCCAGTCAATGCTCCTGCTAACGCCCCTGCTCCTATTACTGCTAATAAAATTAGATATAAGGGCTGACCATGAGTTAGCATTTTTGCGGTAACCACAGCGCCGAGGGTATAACTGCCATCCGTAGTGATATCAGGAATATTAAATATCTTCATGGAGATATAAATTCCCAAAGCGATAGCCGAAAAACAAAGTCCCTGGAGTAATGCGGTCAGGTAAAAATCCATTATTTCACAGCTTCAAAATTCGGGGGAATGGTAATATTATATTTTTTGGCAGATGCAGCATTATACACCCGCTTGCGTATTTTCACCATCTCGGGTTTTAAACCATCCGTTTTATGTGTCTTCAGGTATTGTGCCGCCTGCTCGCCTGCCTGGTACCCCCACTGGTAAATATCAGCTCCAAAAGCGGCTACAGCTCCGCGTTGCACCAAACCGGCCTCGCTGGTAAAAATAGGTACATTAGCCTGGTTGCAGCTTTTCAATATAGTTTCAAAAGAAGCAAACACGGTATTGTCCGGATTGGCAAAAAAGGCGTCGATATTTTTGTTTAATAACGATTTGGTAACCAGCTGCGCATCTGCCGATGAGTTTAATGGTAAAGCTACCAGGGTAACATTCAGCTTATCCGCCAGTGATTTAATGCGGTTCATCGCGTCAGCCGACTGCGGTTCTGACTGATTATAGATCATCCCAATTACCAGCTTCGCTCCTTTGGGTTTTAACAGTTTGGGAATGATCGAAAAAGAGGTATCGATATAAGCCAGTTCTTCTACAGCGCCAAACAGGTTATCGGGTGCCTTGCCTATGGAGCTCACCACATTCATCCGCTCTGGTGTTGGTGATACCATCGCAAAAATGGGAATAGTTTTGGTTTTCTGTATAGCTGTTATGGTCGATAAAGTAGTGCAGGTTGCCAGCAGATCCACTTTTTCAGAAACGAAATAATTAACGATCTGAGTCAGCGTCGGGATATCGCCCTGTGCATTACGGTACTCTATTTTAATGTTCTTTTGATCCTCGCTGAAACCGTTTTTCTTAAGGGCATCGGTAAAGCCTGTGCGGGCCTGGGATATGGTGGCATCTTCAAAGGCGTCCACAAATCCCACAACCGGTACATTGCTTTTTGGGGACTGACAGGATGCTAAAAGGATAATAACGAAAACTAATGGTAGAAATCTTTGAAGCTTCATCTGGCTAAGTTAAATAAAGAGGCTGAAAGGTGAAAGCAGAAAGCTAAAAGGCAAAAGTTTTACAAGTTTTTGATAAAACAAAAAGGCCGCCCGGTGGCAGCCTTGATAATAACCTGAGGATCACATCCCCCCGCTACCGTTATACTGCAGCATTAATCCAATTTTTCCGGCACTGTTAAATATCCAAACTTCATGCACACGCTGTTGTACTTTTTTTCCATCTTTATCTGTAAAGCTCTCGTCTCCCCAAACAAGTACCACATTTTCGCCTCTGTCTAAACTTTTTACGCTCAGCCAGGCGTCTACTGTAACTTTATAATCTTTTATTGAATTCCTGAACTCTTTTACACCTTTCAGGTTTTCAGCCTTCCCTTTCACAACCGACCCGCTGGCAAGGAACATAGATACTGTATCTGATAACAGGTCTGCATGCTGGTCTAATTTATTCATTTCAAAATCTTTCCAGAGTTGGAGGATCTTATCAGAATAACCTGGATCAGCCAAAGCAAATTTAGAAGAATAACCGGCGGTGTAAGTTTGGCTCATGGCAGCAAACGGAATGGCTAATAAAATAGCCAGAATGAGTTTTTTCATTGTTTTGAGTTTTAAAGGTTTGTAACTGGTTTGTTACATTAAATCTACAGTATAAATATCTAACAGTCAAAATATTATCAATAAATAATTCCTAACACAAACTAACATAGTGATTTTAAACTTCCACCATTTTGTAGTCGCCATTAAAGCTTGCCGGGTTAGAAAAACACTATTTTGTGAGGCTTTGAAAAACACATATCAAATCAAAAATTTCATTAATTTAGCCAAACATGATTCCCATTGTTTCAAAGTTACCCCAGGTAGGCACCACGATTTTTACAGTTATGTCAGCTTTGGCCCAGGAATTGGGCGCAGTAAACCTTTCGCAGGGTTTTCCTGATTATGATACTTCGCCCGAATTAATAAAACTGGTGAATGAAGCTATGAAAAAAGGGTATAACCAATATGCCCCAATGGCTGGCTACATGCCCTTACGCGAAGAGATCAGCCGCAAAACTGAAAAACTGTATGGCGCTGTTTATAATCCTGACACGGAGATCACTATAACCGCTGGTGGCACGCAGGCTATATTTACTGCTATCGCGACCGTTATCAACCCAAATGACGAGGTAATAATTTTTGAACCTGCTTTTGATTGTTACGCGCCGGCTATCAAAGTAGCCGGTGGTATCGTAAAGGCGTTGGAGTTGGAACCTCCCGACTATCGTATCAATTGGGATATGGTGCGCAGGCTGACCAATAATCGCACTAAAATGATCATCCTTAATTCGCCACATAATCCTACGGCTACTATTTTGCAGCCCGATGATATTGAGGAGCTATCCGCAATTGTACGAAACCAGGATATAATTATTTTAAGCGATGAGGTTTATGAACACCTGATCTATGATGGGCAAACCCACCGCAGCATGTGCCGGTACCCTGAATTACAACAACGGAGTTTTATTGTAGCCTCCTTCGGCAAGCCATTTCACGCGACCGGCTGGAAAGTTGGTTATTGTATGGCGCCCGCCTTTTTAATGAGCGAGTTCCGGAAAGTACACCAATTTTTAGTGTTTTGTGTTAATACCCCCATCCAGGTTGCCATCGCTCAATATTTAAAAGATGAGCAAACCTATTTAGGCCTGCGCGAATTTTTCCAGCAAAAGAGGGATTATTTCAGAAAAGGGTTAGAAAGCACCCGGTTCGAGATACTGCCTTGCTCAGGCTCTTATTTTCAATCGGTAAGGTATGGGAAGATTACCGATGAAAAAGATGCCGACTTTGCCATACGGTTAACAAAGGAGATTGGTGTAGCTTCTATACCCGTTTCGGCCTTTTATACCATGGGTACCGATCATCATGTTTTGAGATTTTGTTTTGCCAAAAGACAAGAAACTTTGGATAAAGCCGTTGATAGATTAATTAAAGTTTAAATTTGCAATCTATTTTTTCGCATAAGTTAACTGAATGGCTTAAATATTTTACATGGAAAATCTAAAGATCACGGTATTCCAGGGCTACCTGTTCTGGGAAAATATTGATAAAAACCTCCAGAATATTTCGCTGCGTTTATCCAATATACGCGAGAAAACAGACCTGATCATACTGCCCGAAATGTTCAATACAGGCTTTACCATGAGTGCCGAGAAACTGGCAGAACCAATGAATGGAAAAACCATGATCTGGATGCATAAGATCGCAAAGCAGTTTGAATGTGTGGTTACCGGCAGCCTGATCATAAAGGAGGATGAAAATTTTTATAACCGCCTTATCTGGATGCGTCCCGATGGGAAGTACCAATATTATGACAAAAGGCACTTATTTACCCTGGCAAAAGAACATCATACTTATACCGCCGGAAAAAGCAAATTAATAGTTGAGCTCAAAGGATGGAAAATATGCCCTGTAATCTGTTATGACCTTCGTTTCCCGGTATGGCTGCGTAATGTGAACGAAGCTTATGATCTGCTCATCGTAGTTGCCAACTGGCCTGAGCGCCGTGCACTGCACTGGCGTACGCTTTTACCCGCACGCGCCGTTGAAAATGAGGCTTATGTAATAGGTGTAAACCGCGTAGGTCATGATGGTAACGAAGTATATCACTCTGGCGATTCGACCTGCATCAGCCCTAACGGAAACGTGATCTATTATAAACGTGATGAAGAAGATGTATATACCTTTACTATCGTGGCTGATGAGGTCACCAAAACCAGGCGCACCCTGCCATTCCTGAAAGATGCCGATGTTTTCAGTATAGATATGGAAGAATTGAAAGTAAGAGGATAAATTTTACCACCTCCGATTTACAGGTTCAGTACTGCACTGTAATATGGCTTGCAAAAATGATATTTCAGCTTAATCTTTTGATTATTTAGCAGGATAAAATATCACCTCAAACTGTTTAATTTGCATTTCCTATCGGCCAGGAAACCGAATGGAAATTCGATCACCCTGTAATTCAAAACTAAACTCCATGAGGCTTCTGTTCCGTGTCATTTTATGCCTGCTTATCACCCTTGGCATTGTATCTATTTCATCAGCACAAAAGAAAAAAAATGATTATACCAAACTGGTCAATCCTTTTATCGGGACTGGCGGGCATGGGCATACCTATCCGGGTGCTGTTGTGCCGTTTGGTATGGTGCAATTAAGTCCTGATACCCGGCTGGAGGGCTGGGACGGTTGTTCCGGTTATTATTATACCGATACCGTTGTATATGGTTTCTCGCACACACATTTGAGTGGTACAGGCATAGCCGATTATTGCGACGTACTATTTATGCCCACAACCGGCGAGCCGCAATTTAAAAATACAGATTACCGTTCGGGGTTTAAAAAGAAAAATGAATCGGCTTCACCGGGCTATTATAAGACCCTGTTAGACAAATACAATATCGGTGTAGAACTGACCGCTACTAAGCGTGTGGGCGTACACAGGTATAATTTCCCCGGCACTCAACGTGCTAATATTATTATCGATCTGCAGCATCGTGATGAAGTCCTCGACTCGTGGATAGAAGTTATTAACGACCACGAGATACGCGGTTACAGGCGCTCGAGGTCATGGGCTGCTGACCAGTCTGTTTACTTTTACGCCAAATTTTCAAAACCTTTTAAAAGTTATGGTATAGCTAAGGACGATCAGGTTCAGCAAGGCCAAAACAAACTGGAAGGCAAAAATATCAAAATGTATATCCAGTTTGATAATCCCGGCGAAGTGATCTCAAAAGTGGGTATCTCGTCGGTAAGCGCTGAAGGGGCATTAAAAAACCTGGATTCTGAAGTGCCTGATTTCGATTTTAAAAAGGTAGCGAAGGATGCAAAAGCCGACTGGAATACCGAATTAAATAAAATACAGGTTGAAGGCGGTGCGCCTTCTGGTTCGCAAGCTGCTCCAACGGCGTATGGATATCCCAACTCATCCGACAGGTCAAGACAGAAAAAACAGCCTGCAATTGATCACGCAAAAATAAAGCAAACTATATTTTATACTGCGTTATACCACAGCATGCTGGCACCCAATATTTATAATGATGTGGATGGCCAATACCGCGGCTTGGACCAGAAAATACATAAGGCAGAAGGTTTTGACTACTATACAGTATTTTCATTATGGGATACGTTCAGGGCTGAAGATCCTTTATTCACCATTATTAACCGTAAACGCACGCTTGATTTTGTAAAATCCTTCCTGGCGATGTATGAACAGGGCGGTTTGTTGCCGATATGGCCGCTGGCTTCCAACGAAACTTATTGTATGGTTGGCAATCATTCCATCCCCGTGATAGTGGATGCTTATGCCAAAGGGATAAGGGGATTTGATGCTGAAGAAGCATTTACAGCCATGAAAGCTGCGGTAAACCGTAACCAGTTCGGGTTAGATAGTTATCGCAAAAACGGCGTGGTGCTGGCGGACGATGAACATGAATCTGTTTCAAAAACACTAGAATATGCTTATGATGACTGGTGCATTGCTCAAATGGCAAAAATGCTGAATAAGCCACAGGATTACGCAGAATTTATCAAACGTGCCCAGTACTGGAAGAATGTGTATAATGACCAAAATGGTTTTATGCAAGCGCGCGTTGGCGGCGGGTGGTATTCTCCTTTTGACCCGACAGACATCAACAATAATTACACAGAAGGTAATGCCTGGCAATATTCTTTCCTGGTTGCGCAGGACGTAGAGGGGCTGATCAGCCGTATGGGTGGAAAAGATAAATTTGAGGCAAAGCTGGACGAATTATTTACAACCGATACCAAATTGAGTGGTAACCGGCCACCTGATGTTGCAGGCCTGATAGGGCAATATGCACATGGGAACGAGCCAAGCCATCACATGGCTTATTTATACAATTTCACCAACTCACCCGATAAAACCCAGATGTGGGTTAGCAGGATATTAAAAGATGAGTATAGCGCACTTCCTGATGGACTATCCGGCAATGAAGACTGCGGACAAATGTCTGCATGGTATGTAATGAGTTCATTGGGCATTTATACCATAGCACCTGGCCAGACCCAATACCAGGTTGGTTTACCTCAATTTGATAAGGCGGTTATTAATCTTGAAAACGGCAAGAAGTTTACCATCACCAACTCAGGCTCGGGTGTTAGTCTGCAGAATATTTACCTGCAGGGAATGATGCTGAATAAAAAAACCTATAACCAGCTTATCCTGGATGATAAGGATATACAAAAGGGCGGCGATTTTGATGTTTATACCGGCAGGCTGGCCAATAAGTTGTTTGTGCAGGATCTGGAGAAACCGGTATCCAAAATTTCAGATGATCCGATCATTTCTAACCCCTACCTGTTAGCTCCTTCCCCTACCTTTAAAAAACCTTTTGACCTGCAGATCAAATGCGGTGAACCAGGCGCTAATATCTATTACACGCTGGATGGATCAAACCCAACTACTTCGTCGGCATTATACGATAAGCCTATTACCATATCATCCAATACCACTGTAAAAGCAATCGCAGCAAAAGACGGCAAAACGAGCTTTGTAGATTCCGGTACATTTACCAGGATACGGGATGATATAAAATTAACGCTGCTCACCAAATATCTGCCAAATTATCCCGCCCAGGGCGATGAAAGCCTGATAGATGGCATCAGAGGAACCCAAAACTGGCGTTTAGGGAGATGGCAAGGTTACCAGGGTAATGACCTGATCGCTGTTATTGATATGGGATCAGTAAAGCCGGTTAAATCGGTATCCTTAGGTACTTTACAGGATAGGCAATCATGGGTGGTATTCCCGAAAGAGGTTGAATACTGGATTTCTGATGATAATAAGAATTATAAACTGGTATCTACTGTCAAAACCGCAATTGATATTGAGGATATCGATATACAGACACAAGACTTTAAAGCCAGCCTGGATACCAAAACAAGATATATTAAAATAGTGGCCAAACAATATGGGCCATTGCCTGAGTGGCATGAAAGCAAAGGCCAGCCTTCCTATATTTTTGCCGATGAGATTATTATAGAGTAATTTATTAAATATGAAGCTCAAAAATATTTACACCGACCGATACTTTCAGGATTGGCCAAGCTGGGATTTGGTGTACGAATGGGAAGATATATTTAAAGATCGTTTGAGTCTTAACTTAATCGATTCAGGCAATACTTTCATTGTTACAAAATTTATAGATAGGGCATTATCTTCTCTTTCACGAAGGTTACATTTACCTGATCATAAATTATTAATTGTTGCGGATCGGATTATACGAAAACCAAAATCCTTGTATTTCGAAATGTTTCCTCAAGGTAGTTTCAGGTTCGCAGCAAGCCGTAACACTATCCCTATTATTATCGATTTCTGGAAAACGCAGGATCTGGAACTATTCTATAATACATATCGCAATTGCAAATTAATATTGATCTCAAGCAAAGAAGTATACGATTATCTGAAAGAGAATAATTGCAGGTTAAACATTGCACATTTTCCTTTAAGTATTTCCGATAAATACCAAATTGATACCGCTGTAGCTATAGACAAAAAGTATGATATAGTTGCCGCCGGTCGTACTTCTCCTGTTTTATACAACTACTTACTTGAATTTGAACAAAAATACCCGGATATAGAATATATTATTTCAAAGCATATTGATAACCGGTTATACTACGAATCAAACAAAACAGGATTAATAGGCGATTTCCATAAACGCGAAGACTATATCAGTCTGTTGAAATCATCAAAAGTCGCTTTGTACTCAACCCCGTGGGGTGACGGTGAGCAGGACCGCACGGGAGGGTTTAGTCCGGTTACCCCAAGATTGTTTGAGTTGGCAGCAGCGGGTTGCGGCATAGTTGCCCGCTATGTTGAAAATAGCGACACTGATTACTTTCAATTAAACTCGTTTTTTCCATCGTCCAATAATTATTCGCTGTTTGAACAACAACTTCTGTCGGCCTTAAATAGCAATACAAAACAAATACAATTTTATAACGAACGATTTTTAGAACATCACTATACGTCAAAACGAGTAAATTTATTAAACACGATTTTAGATCACATCAGTCAGACATGAATTCAGCCATCGTTATAACTTCCATTTTTACACCAACAGAAGCTGTTTATAAATTTTCTGAGCTTAGTAATTATAGTCTTATTGTAGTGGGTGATAATAAAACCCCTGTTGACTGGCAATGTGATAACACCACATTTTTAGCTGTCAATGATTTGCGGACTGCTGAATATCAGTTAAACAAAGCATTGCCTTATAACCACTATTGCCGCAAAATGCTCGGTTATTTATACGCCATACAAAACGGAGCCGATGTAATTAGATAACTGGTGTTTTCCTGAGCTGGAAGGCTCATTTGATAAAGTAAGCTCTGATAGTAGTTTTATAAATATTTATAATCTTTTCACCGACCAGCATATATGGCCGCGTGGCCTGCCATTAAGATTGATAACTCATAAGGAAAAAGATATTCTGATTGAAAATAAACATGCGAAAATTGGTATCTGGCAAGGCCTGGCCGATGAAGACCCCGATGTTGATGCCATATACAGGCTAACCAGTAATGAACCTTGCTATTTTAAAAAACGCGAACCCGTATTTTTGGAACAAGGATATATCACTCCATTTAATTCACAAAACACACTCATTCGGAAAGAGCTTTTCCCGCTGCTTTATTTACCAATGTTTGTAACCTTCCGCTTTACAGATATATTGAGGGGTTTGGTTGCACAGCCAATTATGTGGCTATACGGTTATCAACTAGGATTTACCAACGCTACAGTTGTACAAAAGCGAAATCCCCATAACTACTATGACGATTTTATATCAGAATTACCTATGTATGAGCATTGCGAAAAAGTCGTTCAGCTGGTAAGTAGCTCTATATCGGCAAGTAAAACCATAGAAAGTAATTTATATGATGCTTATTGTTCTTTAAATAAGCAAAACATTGTAACAAAGCAGGAGCTGACAGCTTTAAATGCTTGGTTAACAGACTTGGAGATATTAAAAACCGACATCTAAAATTGCCCACTCCTTTTATATACTTACCGATGAGATCATGATAGAATAATTTGGAAATTCCATTTTAATTAACTTATTTTTACTTTAACAAAACAAACCTAAATAATTAATTATCAAATGGAACCAATCGAACCAAACAACAACCTTTCGACTGCTGACAATGGGAAGACGGTCGGAATCATCAGCTATCTGACCATTATTGGGTGGCTTGTTGCATTATTAGCAATGCATAATGAGAAGAAAACCGAATTGGGAAGTTATCAACTAAGGCAAACTTTGCTGTTACATATTATCGGCATAGCGTTTTATATCATAAGGGTGGCTTTACTTACTACCTTTTTCCTTACAGGCGGCTGGTGGTTGAGTGTAGGACTGTTAGGGGTTATTAATCTGGGGTTGTTTGTACTTTGGCTTATTGGGTTCATTGGAGCAGTTAACGGTGAGAAAAAGCCAGTCCCTTTTATTGGTGAAAAAGCCCAAACCATGTTTTCTGGCATCTGATTTTCTAAAACTTACACTATATGTAGAGGCGACCTGGTAAGCACAGGTCGTCTCTATTCGTTTTCAAGCAATCGCTTTATATTTTTCAATTGATCTTTTTCTGATTTCGGCAGCACAGGATATTTTAATTTCAATTCCTTAATGGTTTGCATAATGATCTCTGATATGGCTATACGGGTAAACCATTTTTTGTCGGCAGGTATTATATACCAGGGGTTTTCGGGGGTCGCAGTTTCCTTTATCGCTTTTTCATAGGCTTTCATATACTCATCCCAGAATTTCCGCTCAGTAACATCATCTGCCGAGAATTTCCAGTTTTTTGCAGGATCATCAATTCTTTTCAAAAAGCGTTCCCTCTGCTCCTCTTTTGAAACATGAAGGAAAAATTTGATGATGACAGTACCATTCCGGTGTAAATGTTTTTCAAACTCGCGTATGCTATGGTACCGGTGTTCCCAAAAATCCCTTCCCAATTTTTTAAGACTGTTAACACCGGGCAGTTTTTCTTTTAATAGTAATTCGGGATGAACTTTAGTGATCAGCACATTTTCGTAATGAGAACGGTTATGAATACCTATACGGCCGCTTTCAGGCAAGGCTTTATAGTGCCTCCACAAAAAATCATGCTGATATTCCTCGCTGCTGGGTTGCTTAAAGCTGAATACCTGGCAACCCTGGGGATTTAAGCCCGACATGGTATGTTCAATAGCGCTATCTTTCCCGGCAGCATCCATCGCCTGGAATATAATTAATAATGAGTATTGCCTGGCTGCATACAACTCATCCTGCATGGCACTCGTTTGTTTGATGAGTTTTTCTAAAACTTCATCAGCTTCTTCTTTTTTATACCAGGCTGTATCCCCGGTATCAAAATCCTTCAATGAAAATTTATTGCCATTAATAACTTTAAATTTATCGATGGAGTGTTTCATATTAAAAACTCATAGGTGAATTAATTGTACTTACTAAGTTAGTTTAAAATTTACAGGTTAAAGTTGCGTTGTATATATTTGTCATTCCGGCTATGATTTAGCACCATTATTTTACATCTTTACCCAATGTTCCGACGTATAAAAAACAGGTTTCTACGATACTTCGTCATACTCATCTATTCTATTATCATCTTCTTTTGTGCTATCGAGCTTAATTTCCTTTGGCTGTTTGGTTACTCACCGAGTATACAGGACATAAAGAATCCGGTGATGTCAGTCTCTTCCGAGGTTTATTATGCTGACGGCACATTGATCGGTCGCTATTCAAAAGAAAACCGTACACCGGTCGAGTTTAAAAGCATCTCTCCTAACCTGATAAATGCCCTTGTATCTACCGAGGATGTTCGTTTTTACAAACATAATGGCGTCGATTTTTATTCCTTTTTTACCAGTATGTTATCTACTGCCAAGGGCGATAAGCGCGGTGGCAGTACTATAACACAACAACTGGCTAAGAATTTGTTTGAAACCCGCAAAAAGAAATCACAAGGTTTTATAAGGCATGTGCCTGTTATCCGCACGGTTGTTTCAAAGGTAAAAGAATGGTTTACAGCCTTCCAGATAGAACGTGTTTACAGTAAAAATGAGATACTAACACTCTATTTTAACACCGTGCCATTCGGCAATAATTCGTTTGGAATAAAAACCGCCTCTTTAAAATATTTTAACAAAACACCAGATCAGATTGATCCGGCCCAGGCTGCCATGTTGATCGGTATGCTGAAGGCTACATCAACCTATAACCCGATTAAAAACCCTGAAAGATCTTTGGAGCGCCGCAATACCGTATTGAGCCAGATGGAAAAATATGGATACATCAAAAAGGATCAATATGATGCAAATATTAAACAACCGCTTAACCTTGATCTGAGTTATGTAGAAAATGAATCGCAGGGCGACTCTTATATCCGCCGTGCTGTAGAAAAATGGCTGGATAAATGGTGTAAGGAAAACCATTATGATCTTTATGAAGATGGGTTGAAAATTTATACCACTATTGACCCAAAGCTGCAGCGATATGCAGAGGAAGCAGTTGCTGAAAAGATGAAAATGCTGCAAAAACGTTTTTATAACCTGTGGGGTAATAAGATCCCATGGCGTGACCTGGATGGCAATATCATAACTGATTTTGTATTGAAGACAGAACAACGCCTCCCCATTTATAAATTATTAGATAAAAAATATCACGGCGATACCACTGAGATAAAGTCATATTTTGAGAAGAAAAAACGGATGAGGGTATTCTCATGGAATGGCGAAAAAGACACTACTTTCTCAAGCGTTGATTCCATTAAATACTATTCAAAGATACTCAATACCGGGATGATGACCATTGAGCCATCAACCGGGAAAATAAAAGTTTGGGTGGGTGGTATTGATCATAGGTATTTTAATTATGACCACGTAAACCAGTCTAAACGGCAGGCAGGTTCAACCTTTAAGCCTTTTGCTTATGTGACCGCGCTGGATAATGGTTTTACACCTTGTGATAAGTTTACTGATCAGCCGGTATCTATCAAATTTATGGACAATGGCAAACCCGATGTATGGGCGCCGCAAAATGCCGATTTCCATTTTACCTACCAGGAAATGTCGCTCCGCTGGGCAATGGGCAAATCGGTCAATTCCATTACCGCACAGGTAACCGAGAGAGTTGGCTGGGATAAAATTGTGGAGTATGCACATAAATGCGGAATTGAAAGCCCCCTAAAATCCGTTCCGTCAGTTTCATTGGGTACCAACGACGTTTCGGTTTTTGAAATGGTAAGGGCATACAGCACATTCCTAAATAAGGGCAATAAGATTGATCCGATTTTGGTAAGCAAGATTGCCGACCAGGATAATAATGTTTTGGCTGAGTTTAAATTGAAAACTGAAAAGGTATTAAGCGATGAAACAGCCTGGCTGATGTTGTATATGTTCAGGGGTGGCATGGAAGAACCGGGCGGCACTTCACAGGCATTATGGGAATATCCAGGTCTATGGAAAAAAGACAACCAGATAGGCGGTAAAACGGGCACCTCATCAAAATATGTAGACGGTTGGTATATGGGTATCACCAAGGACCTGGTAACAGGTATATGGGTAGGGTGCGACGACCGCAGTGTACATTTTACCAGTTCAGAAACAGGTGAAGGCTCCCACACGGCACTGCCAATATTTGGCCGTTTTATGGAAAAGGTGTATGCTGATCCAACCTCGGGATATAAATATGGAATGTTTCCAAAACCATGGACAAAGATCACTAAGGAATATAATTGCCCTTCGCCAAGACCTGTTGTTGATAGTTTGAGTGCAGACAGTTTAAATAGTAAGATCGACTCTAACCAGCTGAACAATCCGATTGACCAAATAAAACCGGCCGAACCTGGTAATACTGAAAATAAAACCTCTAAAACAGAAGACCCGGCAACGAAAACAGAAAGCCCGGCCACAACACCTGCTAAAACAGATAAGCAGTCCAATCCGCCCAAAACGGATAGTAAGCCCCCTAAAAAGAATAAGTGAAATGTTAAATTTTGATCGGAGCCGGTTTACTTTGAATTTGAACTGTTATCTTTCGGCTGTAAAATAATATTACAGTATTTCGGGCAAACGGAATTCAAAACCGGTACGTATTCTTATAAATGTAAGATATGAATAAACAATACCCCAGCTTTATCGCATATAAAAAAATACTTTTTATCCTGCTTTGTGTTATAAGCACCATGCTTTTTAGCCTGAATGCCAGTGCGCAGTATTTCGGACAAAATAAAGTACGTTATAAGAACCTGAAATTCAAGGTTTATAAAACTCCGCATTTCGAGATCTATTACTACATCAAGAACGACAGCACCATAAAACGTTTTGCACAGGAAAGTGAGCTTTGGTATACGCTGCATCAACAAGTGTTCAGGGATACATTCAGAAAGGCTAACCCTATTATACTTTATGCAGACCATCCCGATTTTCAACAGACCACGGCAATTGACGGTGAGATTGGTGTAGGTACAGGTGGTGTTACCGAAGGCTTAAAAAACCGTGTGGTAATGCCAATAATGGAAACCAACCAGACTACAAGGCATGTGATCGGTCACGAATTGGTTCACGCATTTCAGTATCATGCTTTGTTAAGCCGGGACTCTGCTCAGTATGAAAATATCAATAACCTGCCTTTGTGGATGATTGAAGGTATGGCTGAGTATCTTTCCATCGGAAAAAAAGACGCCTATACGGCTATGTGGATGAGGGATGCTTATCTCAATAAAAACATTCCCACCATACGCGAACTGACAGAAACCAATAAGTTTTTTCCTTACCGTTATGGTGAAGCTTTCTGGTCATTTGTAGGGTCAACCTATGGTGATACGGTGATCGTCCCTTTCTTTAAAAACACTGCACGTTTTGGATTGGAATATGGCATCAGGCGAACTTTTGGATATGATGATAAAACCTTATCCAATCTTTGGAAAAACTCTATCGAAGCAGCATATAAACCGCTGCTAAAGGATACTATTCAAAAACCGGTTGGTAGAAGGCTGATCGATAATAAAAATTCCGGGGAATTAAATGTAGCTCCGGCGATTAGTCCTGATGGTAAATATTTAGCGTTTCTATCCGAAAAAGACTTGTTCACGGTCGATCTCTACCTTGCGGATGCGCAATCAGGCAGGGTGATCAAAAAACTAACGAGTAAAATATCCAATACGCATATTGACGAATTTAATTTTATAGAGTCAGCCGGGGCATGGTCTCCGGATAGTAAAAAGTTTGCCTTTAGTGTTTTCAGTCACGGGCGCAACCGGATGCTGATCGTGAATATACCTAACGGTGGCGTTTCAGCGGATATTTCAATGGAAAAGGCCGAACAGTTTAGTAACTTGAGCTGGTCGCCAAATGGGAATGATATTGTTTTCCAGGGAATGTCAGACGGCCAGGGCGATCTGTATATGTACAGCTTTGATACCAAAAAGGTTCGCCAGCTTACCAATGACAAGTATTCTGATTATCAGCCATCTTTCTCAAGGGACGGCCGCAGGGTTATTTTTTCAAGCGACAGAACTACTTACGATAAGTCGCTATCACAGGATATCACTTTTAACCTGGCTGAGCTTGACCTGGCAACCGGAAAAATCGCCAATATTAATGTGTTCAATGGTGCCAATAATTTAGACCCTGAATACTCCTCAGACGGAAAACAGATCTATTTCCTTTCAAACAGGGATGGTTTCCGCAACATGTACCGTTATACTCTAAATACCGGCCAGGTAGAGCAAATGACCGATCTCTTTACAGGAATTTGCGGGATCACTGAGTTTTCACCGGCCATAAGTATATCTGCCAATAATGATATTGTCTATTCTTATTATAATGCGCAGAAATATATTTTATACAATGCAAAGGCATCTGATTTTACAGCCAAACCGGTTGACAGCCAGGCTCTAAATTTTGATGCAGCCATGTTGCCGCCATTCCGTTCTGTGGGTGTTGATCTGATCAATTCTAACCTGAACAATTACCTGGCATACAAAAAAATCCCAACTGATTCGATAAAAACTGTACCCTATAAGCCCATGTTCAAGCTTGACTATCTGGCTAGCAGCGGTGTTGGTGCTTCAGTGAGCCAGTTTGGGGCGGGCCTGTCAAGTGGTGTACAAGGCGTATTCAGCGATATATTGGGGAATAATATTATTTATGCAGGCGCTGATGTGAATGGCCAGATATATGATTTTGGTGGTCAGTTTATATATATCAATCAGCAAGGCCGCTGGAATTTTGGTTTCGGGTTATCCCATATACCTTACCAGTTTGCGCAATATAGTGTTGTCCCGACAACCCTTAAAACCGGTACTACTACTGAACCTGGCTTCCAGGAAAGGTATGATATTATAAGAATATTTGAAGATCAGGCGAATGTATTCACCTCTTACCCCTTATCGAAGGTTATGCGTATAGAATTCGGCACAGGTATTTCGCATTACGGGTACAGGGTTGATCGGTATAGCACCAATTACGATACTTTAGGAAATGTGCTAAGTGATTACCAGCATCAGCACATTTCCAATTCGGCTTATAACAAGGACCAGACGAACGGTGGAACGCAGTTGAATCCTTTTACCATTTACCAGATCAATACTGCGTTAGTGGGCGATAATTCATTCTTTGGGATCGCCTCCCCTCTTAATGGTTTCAGATACCGTTTGCAGGCTGAATACGACTTTGGAACCTATCACTTTTTTGCACCAACTATTGATCTCCGTAAATATGTACGGGTAGCGCCGGTTACTTTTGCTGCGAGATTATATGGATATGGAAGGTTTGGAGGTACCGACGGACTTTATCCATTATATTTAGGATACCCATTTTACATAAGGGGCTACGAAGCGCAAACCTTTTATAGCAATAATGGTAAACAGCCTACCAACGGATTTACCATTGATCAGTTATCAGGCGACAGAATTGCTGTGGCTAATTTTGAGGTCCGTTTACCCTTCACCGGACCTGAAAAGTTATCTCAGATCAAATCCAAATTCTTTTTTAGCGAGTTGAATTTCTTCTTTGATGCAGGCCTTGCGTGGAATAAGGGTGACCAGATCAAATTTCAATCTGGTCCTGACGTAATTGGCCACTCGCCTTCCGTAGATGCAAATGGGAATACAATATTAGACAAGAGCGGAAATCCAATTTTAAACCCGGTTTACGCTTCTAATCAGCGTGTGCCTGCACTAAGCACGGGTATTTCATTGCGCGTAAACTTATTTGGTTATTTTATTCTTGAACCCTACCTGGCCGTTCCGTTTAACCGAAGCGATATCAGTAAACCGGTATTCGGTTTAGGGTTTACACCTGGATGGTAGTTATGCAAAGATTTGACAACTTTTTGAAGGTTGTCAAATCTCACGGAATTAAAACATGCACCCACTTTAACAGTTACATCACTAACTGATTTTAATAAACAATTTATAATGAAGAAACTTACCTTAATTCTTTTCATAATAATAAACGGAGTGTGGGCATCCGCTCAAAAAACTGACTCTTCAATTAGCAGATCGGTGAGTATAAAAAACTCAGCATTGGCAATGAGTCCGTCAAATAATATCCTGGATAATTTATCTTCTTCGCCGGATTTTTCCATCCTGGTAAACGCCATAAAAACTGCTGACCTCGCAAATACTTTTACCGGAACCGGCCCTATTACCGTTTTTGTGCCAACAGATAAGGCATTTGCAAAATTAGCCTACGGACAATTGGATACGCTGTTACAACAAACCCATAAAGCAGAACTGGTGAATTTGATAATGTATCATGCTATTGCCGGAAAGATAACATCCAAGGATATTGACAGGCAGATAAAAGCCGGGAACGGACAGGCCACCTTAACTACCCTTGCAGGCGGAACGTTAACGGCACGCATTAATGAGAATCGGAATATTGTTTTAACAGATGAGAATGGTGGCCAGAGTGTGATCAGCAGGTTTAATATACCACAAAGCAATGGCATAATGCATATGATAACCGTTGTATTGGTCCCGCATTCAAAATGACAAATTGCTGATTTTAATAAGCAAACCATCTCCAAATTCATTACGTAATTTGATTATAAAATAAATTACTCAGATGAAAAAGATATTAGTTATAACCGCTGTTTGTGCTATCGCAATGCTTAGTGCACAGAACGGTTTTTCGCAGTCAAAAAAGAAATCAGCTGCTGAATGGAAAAAACAACTCACGCCCAACCAGTATGAAATAATGGTTGAAAAGGGCACAGAGAACCCTTATAAAAATGCTTATTGGAATAATCACGAAAAAGGTGTTTATGTAAGCGCAGCAACCGGTGAGGTATTATTTACCTCGGATGATAAATATGACAGCCACACCGGCTGGCCCAGTTTTGTAAAGCCGGTTGATCCAAACAAGATTGCGATAATACAGGACAACAGTCTCGGCATGAGCCGCGATGAAGTGGTAGAAAAAAGCACAGGCCTGCACCTGGGCCATGTATTTGATGATGGCCCTGCCGATCGTGGCGGAAAGCGCTATTGCATGAATTCGGGCGCACTCAAATTCATTAAAAAGTAACCAGTTTCCGGGCAGCACCAATAGACGGGCGTATCATTGGCCTTGCTCTGTAAGTGCTTTCAAAATTTAGTCCAATGGTCAGGTCTACCCAATTAGGGTTTACAGATCTGATCATTTTTTCTTTTTGCGGTCTTGTGAACGTGCTTACAAATTTAAACCGTTCCATCGCCTGCTCTTCGGTATTGATCTCTTCAAAATAAACCAGGCGGTTCAATTGTTGGGCGCTGTCAAAAAATAAAGTAGGCATCTGGGTATAAAACTGGATGGTTTTTAAGATATCTGAGCATAATCCTACGTGCAAATTGTTTCTGTTCCTGTCTGTTATAATATAAATAAAGCGTTTCATGTAAATAAAAATTTGCTGGTTAAAAAATAATTACTAATTTTATGAGCATAAAAATACTAATAAATTTAGCAAATGCAAATTTTATGTCAATAATTTCATCAAATATTAAATTTCTCCGCAAAAAGAAAGGCTTAACCCAGCAACAGTTTGCAGATCAGATAGGTATAAAAAGGTCGTTAGTTGGCGCCTATGAAGAAGAACGGGCCGAGCCAAAATACGATTTGCTAAAAATTATAGCATCTTTTTTTGAAATCACTATAGATGACTTTATAAATGAGACTATAAACGAGAAATGGGCGCCAAAACCGAAAGGTGATCCTGCTAATTTGCGTGTGCTGAGCATTTCGGTAGATAAAGAGGATAATGAAAACATCGAATTGGTTCCAATGAAAGCGAGCGCCGGCTATTTAAACGGTTATGCCGATCCTGAATATGTGGCAGCTTTACCCAAATTTTATTTACCGATGTTTAAACAGGGCACCTACAGGGCGTTCGAGATAAAAGGTGACTCTATGCTTCCTTTGGTATCGGGTACTATTATTATAGGTGAATACCAGGAAAACTGGGGGGATATTAAATCAGGTGACACCTATGTGGTTGTATCTAAAACAGAAGGTGTGGTATATAAACGCGTGAATGGCAAATTTAAAGAGCAAAAGAAACTAAAGCTGGTATCAGACAACCCTGTTTATGAACCTTATGATATAAGCGGTGAAGACATCCTGGAGATATGGAAAGCAAAAGCCTATATCTCTACACAGCTCCCGCTCCCAACGCCGGAACCTACCATGGAGAGCTTAACTACCATGATGGCGCAAATGCAGCGGTCAATTTCAAAATTGCAGCAGAACAACAATTAAGTAATTGTTACTTAATATTTAGGCCGGTTGGATCACCCAACCGGCTTTTTTGTTTTAACAGCTTTTGTAACAATCCTATACATAAGCAACAATTAAGTTACAAGGGGGTTGTTAAACTATTCTGTAATAACTTTATCAAACCTAAAATTCTAAAAAACTAAGAAAATGAAGAAATTTCTGTTAATGTGCTGTATCCTTGTTGGAATTACAGCAGTAAGCCGGGCACAAGGTGGCCGCCAGAGAATGAGTCCTGAAGACAGGGCAAAGCAAATGCAGACACAATTAAAACTGACAGATGATCAGACAACAAAGGTGACTGCCATACTAAAAGTACAGGCTACCAAAATGGATAGTGTGAGAACTGCAGCAAATGGCGACAGAAGTGCCATTAGAACAGCAATGGGTCCGATAAGGGAAGCAACCAGCACCCAGATCAAAGCAATATTGACTCCTGAACAAGCTACTGCTTATCAAAAAATGCAGGATGAAATGCGTGCCCGTATGCAGGGCGGTGGTGGTGGCGGCGGCGGTAATTAAGACCGGCACATCAAAACCAATTTTGAAAGCTCCCTGATATATCGGGGGGCTTTCTCTATTTTAGCAGAAATTTTATGGTCTTGAATTCATCAGAGAAATTTATCAGGGAAAAGCTTGAGGAAAGGAAATCAGCCGGTACTTACAGGATGCTAAAACCTGAAAGTAATTTGATCGATTTCTGCTCGAACGATTACCTGGGCTTTGCACGCTCACCTGTGTTAAAGCAATGGATCACCGAAGAAGTAGAAACTAATGATCCTGTATTAAATGGGTCTACAGGTTCAAGGCTTTTATCAGGAAATTTAACTTATACCGAATCATTGGAACAGCAGATAGCTGATTTTCATCAAAACGAAGCCGGATTGATTTATAATTCGGGCTATGATGCGAACCTGGGCTTATTCTCGTCTCTTCCCCAGCGCGGCGATACCATCATTTTGGATGAGCTGATACATGCTTCTATTATTGATGGGGCAAGGTTGAGTTATGCCAACCGGTTTACCTTCCGGCACAATGACCTGCAGAGCCTTGAGGAAAAACTGAAACATGTTAAAGGGAATTGCTATGTAGTGATCGAGAGCGTTTATTCTATGGATGGTGATACACCGCCGATAAGAGAGATACTACTTACAGCTAAAAAATATAACGCTCAATTAATTGTTGATGAGGCACATGCTATTGGTATTTATAGTAAAGGTTTAATTAACCAATTGGGTTTGGAAGATGAAGTTTTTGCAAGGATCGTCACTTTTGGAAAAGCTTTGGGCTGTCATGGTGCGATAATTTTAGGCAGCAGATTATTACGCGAATACCTAATCAATTTCTCACGATCATTTATTTATACTACCGCAGCCTCTTTCCACCAGGTAGCATCTATCAAAATGGCTTATAAGCTGTTGCCATCAGCAGTCGATCTAGTGCAAAAGCTTCAGCAGAATATTTCGTTGTTTAAAGAACTTTTAGCCCAAACAGGTTTTAATTTATTACCAAGTGACTCTGCTATCCAATGCCTGGTTGTTGGCAGCAATGAGAAAGCCAAAGCCATGGCTGCACAATTACAAAATGTTGGTCTGGATGTTCGCCCTATTCTTAGTCCTACCGTCGCAAAAGGAACAGAAAGATTACGCATATGCCTGCATTCCTATAATACAGATAACGAAATAAATTTATTATCAGAAAATATACACAAATTGAATCATGTCTGAAAAGCAGCACTTTTTTGTAACCGGGATCGGAACCGGGATCGGTAAAACTATCGTATCAGCTGTTTTAGTTGAAAAATTAAAGGCGGATTACTGGAAGCCGGTACAATCAGGCGACCTCGATAGCAGCGACTCGTTATCAGTAAAAAAACTGATATCGAACACTCATACCAAGATCCACCAGGAAGCATACCGGCTTACCCAGCCATTTTCTCCGCATAAATCGGCGGCCATTGATAATATTACCATAGATGCCGAAAACTTCGTCATGCCTCAAACCAGTAATAGTCTAATTATTGAAGGTGCAGGTGGTTTAATGGTGCCTTTAAACAAGCAATTCCTGATCATCGACCTGATCAAAAAACTAAATGTTCCTGTAATACTGGTGTCCCAGAACTATTTGGGCAGCATTAATCACACCATATTATCTGTTAACGTATTAAAGCAATATCAGATACCTGTAAAGGGTATCGTATTCAATGGCATTAAAGATATCTATTCAAAAGATTTCATATTGGATTATACCGGAGTTGAATTATTAGGCCACATCCCTCAATATAATGATGTGGATAAAGCTGCTATCATTGATGCGGGGACTTACATCGATCTGTAATTCGTTATTGAACATTTTGCCAAATAAAGAATTTGCCTCAACTTAGCAGTTCCAATTAAACAAGCCAATATGATAAAAAATATTACTGTTATAGGTTCGGGCACTATGGGTAATGGTATTGCCCATACTTTTGCTCAAAGCGGTTTTAAGGTAGCATTGGTGGATATCAGTAATGAATCATTAGCCAAGGCTTTACAAACTATCGCTAATAACCTTGACAGGCAAATAAAAAAAGGCGCTATTGACGAGAATGTAAAGGCATTAACCCTGGGTAATATTTCAAGTTATACTGATCTTAAAGAAGGTGCGGCAAATGCAGACCTCGTTGTAGAGGCCGCTACCGAAACCCGGGAACTCAAACTAAACCTGTTTAAGCAGTTGAGCGATATTTGCAAAGAGGATACCATACTGGCATCAAATACTTCCTCTATATCTATCACACAAATTGCAGCAGTTACCAAAAGGCCTGAAAATGTGATTGGTATGCATTTTATGAATCCTGTACCAGTAATGAAACTGGTGGAAGTAATAAGGGGCTACGCTACTACAGATGAGGTGACACAAACCATAATGGACCTTTCAAAGTCATTAGGAAAAGATCCGGTTGAGGTAAATGATTACCCTGGCTTTGTAGCCAATCGGATTTTAATGCCCATGATCAACGAAGCTATCTATACCTTATACGAAGGTGTGGCGGGTGTTGAAGAAATTGATACCGTAATGAAACTCGGGATGGCCCACCCTATGGGGCCCCTCCAACTGGCTGATTTTATCGGGCTGGATGTTTGTATCGCTATTTTAAAGGTATTATACGATGGCTTTGGCAATCAAAAATATGCTCCTTGTCCCCTGTTGGTCAATATGGTAGCAGCCGGGCACCTTGGTGTCAAGTCAGGCAGCGGCTTTTACCATTATACTGCTGGCAGTAAGGAACTTGTAGTGGCCGCCAAATTCAAATCCTAAACATTATTTAAACCATTTCTGTATTTGTTTGTCAATAGGTTATACTTATAAAAAACATATACAGATGAAAACATTATCAAAATTAGGGTTGCTTGCTTCTTTGGGAGCTACCCTATTCCTGTCGTCATGCGCAGGAGAATATTATGTATCAGATCAGCCTGCCGATGTAGTTTATGATCAGGGTGCTCCTCCTTATTCAGGTGCAGTATGGATCGAAGGTGATTGGGTGTATAGTGGTGGCAGATACGTTCATTCACGCGGCCATTGGGCCAGACCACGCTCCGGTCGTACTTATGTGCGTGGCAACTGGGCACATACTAACCGTGGTTATACCTGGCACAGAGGCCACTGGAGCAGATAATATTTTTAATGTGCAAATAGGAAGATGTGCGAATGTGCAGATAATTGACAATTTAAAATCTGCATATCCGCACATTTGCACTTTAATTACATTCTTTCTGGCACTTCTATCCCCAACAATCCCATCGCTTTCCTGATCACTTTTGCCGAGGCTGAAGATAATTGCAGCCTGAATTGTTTAGTCAATTCATCTTCTGCCTGCAATATTGATTTTTCGTGGTAAAACTTGTTGAAAGCTTTTGCCAGTTCATAAACATAATTGGCAATAATGGCGGGGCTGTAACTTGTCGCTGCCTGGTTTATCGTTTCCGGAAACTGGCTTAATGCCAATATCAAATCTCTTTCTTCGCCATCGAGTGAACCTAATTCCCCCTTTAGGGGGTTAGGGGGTTGCTCCACTTTGCTTAATACAGACCGGATACGAGCATGCGTATATTGAATAAATGGCCCGGTATGTCCCTGGAAATCCACAGATTCATTCGGGTCGAATAATAGACGTTTTTTAGGATCTACTTTAAGCAGGAAATACTTCAGGGCACCCATGCCAATGGTATGATAAAGTTCCAGCTTTTCTTCGTCCGAGTATTCAGTAACTTTCCCAAGTGCTTCAGTTTGTTCTTTGGCGGTTTGTTCCATTTCACTGATCAGGTCGTCCGCATCGACAACGGTTCCCTCACGCGATTTCATTTTACCGGATGGCAGGTCGACCATACCATAGGATAGATGATAAAGCCCTTTCGCCCATTGCTTACCCAGCTTTTGCAGGATCAGGAAAAGCACCTTAAAGTGATAATCCTGTTCGTTACCCACCACATAAATAGATTCATCCATGTGAAAGTCTTTATATTTGAGTTCTGCCGTACCCATATCCTGGGTCATATAAACGGAAGTTCCGTCAGCACGCAAAACTAATTTTTCGTCCAACCCATCAGCAGTAAGGTCTATCCACACAGAGCCGTCTTCCCTTTTGAAAAAAACGCCGCTTTCAAGCCCCTCGTCAACAATATCCTTTCCTAATAGGTAAGTATTTGATTCATAATAAAACTGGTCAAAATCAACACCCAAGGCATTGTAGGTTTTACCAAAACCATCATAAACCCAAAGGTTCATGGTTTTCCAAAGGTTGATCACCTGTTCATTGCCAGCTTCCCATTGCTGCAACATTTCCTGGGCCTCTTTGATGATGGGCGCGTTCTTTTTGGCCTCTTCCTCGGTTTGACCAAATCCTTTTAATTCGTCTATTTGTCTTTTATATTCTTTATCAAACAGTACGTAATATTTGCCAACCAAATGATCACCTTTTTCACCTGTCGATTCAGGTGTTTCCACATTGCCAAACTTCTGCCAGGCCAGCATAGATTTGCAGATGTGGATACCCCTGTCGTTCACCAAATTGGCTTTGACAACTTCGTAACCATCAGCCTTTAATATTTCCGCCACCGAATAACCCAATAAGTTATTACGCACATGGCCTAAGTGCAGCGGTTTATTGGTATTGGGCGACGAATATTCCACCATCACTTTTTTACCATTGGGTTTGGCAACAGCAAAATCATCAGGCAATATTTCAGCGTAGAATTTATTCAGCCAATAATCATCTGATAATGAAATATTCAAAAAGCCTTTGATTACATTAAAGCCGGCTATTTCCTTTACCTCATTTTTCAGGAACTCTCCTATTTCGGTTCCGGTTTGCTCAGGTGATTTTCTCGAAACTTTGGTAATAGGGAAAGTAACTATGGTAACCTGTCCTTCAAATTCTTTACGGGTAGGCTGTAAATTTATGTCGGCAGTATTCAAATCAGTTTGATATAGTGCTTTAACAGCTTTAACAGCTGCTTCAATTATAAAATCCATTCGCCAAAATTAGTTAATAGAGTCAAGATTCAAGAATCAGGAACCAGGAAAGAACAGGAAGAAGATAGATTTTACCTTCTCCTGGCTCTTGATTCCTGGCTCTTGGTTCTAATTAGGATAATTCTAGGTAGATTTGTGTCCGATTATAGCCCTTTATGACTAAAAAAAGTATTGATTTTAAGATCGATGTGACTTCCGAAATTGGCGATCTGCGTTGTTTATTGATCCACAGCCCGGATAGCGGTTTAGGAAAAGTAGTGCCTTCAAAAGCGCAGGACTGGTTGTTTGAAGATATTGTACACCTGGATACCATGCGCCGCAACGAGTATGATTACTATGTGAAGTTGTTAATGTATTTTCTCGATCCGGATAAAATAAAAGGCAAACTCGGGCAGATCGATTCAGCAGAAAATAACCGCGCTTTCTTTAAACCGGATAATGAAGGTTTTCATGCGTCAAAAAAGGTGATCGAGTTACAAAATTTACTTGCCGATATTTTAGCAGAAGGTGATATTCGCAAGAAGCTAGTGGCTTCCGTTTGTGCTATTGAAAACTGCACTTATCGCTTACAGCAAAAACTGATAGATACACCACCGGTAGAACTGGCCAAAATATTTATTTCCGGTTCAGTGGGTGATGATGAAATGATCTTCGCCCCCATCCCTAACCTCATATTTTCAAGGGATATAGGCATTGCCATCAACAATTACATGCTGCTGAACAAGCCTGCAAAAAAAGCCCGCTCACGCGAAACCTTATTGGCAAGGTATATTTTCTTTAACCATCCTTTATTTTCAGCTTACCGCGACAATATCCTGGAGATACCGGAAATAGTACATCATTTCTTACGTCCTGGTGAAGACCAGGACGAGAAAACTACGCTTGAAGGAGGTGATGTAATGATGGTAAGCCCGCTTCATCTGGTGATCGGTTGTAGCGAACGCACTTCTGTAAGCGGTGCCAATGAGGCGATGAAATTGCTGTTTGAAAACAATGTGGTGAAGAAGGTAACAATCGTTAAGATACCGCACAAGCGTGATTACATGCACATCGATACCATTTTTACACAGGTAAAACGGAATGTGTGGGTAATGCTGGGATCACTGTCTGCCCTGGAAGACACCATTGAAGAAACCAACGTGGTAAAATGGTTTTCAGAAAAGAAATCAAAAGATAAAACGGATATCATCCAGTTTGAAAAGGGGAAAACAAAACCTCGTTCATTCAAGAGCCTGGAGGATTTGCTAAGTGATATTAGCGAAAATGACTTGCAAAGTAATAAGAAAACCAAGTTCATTTATTCAGGAAATGATAAATTCCCATATGATGCCCGTGAACAGTGGACAGACTCCTGTAATCTGTTAGCCATAAAGGAAGGTGTTGTGTTAGGCTACGACCGGAATGATAAAACTGTTGAAGCATTTAAGAAAAAAGGCTTTGAGATCATAAAAGTAACCGATCTGCTCCAAAAATTCGAAAACAATGAGCTCGACCCACAGGAAATGAAAGATACGCTGATATTGATGCCATCATCGGAGCTTTCGCGCGCAAGGGGCGGTTTTCATTGTATGAGCATGCCGCTTTTCAGGGATAAAATATTATAGTCATTGGTCATTATGTCATTAGTCACTGGAAAGGCTCCGAATTAAAAATGGCTAATGGCATAATGATTTTGACTAATGACCAATGACACAATGACCAATGACTAACCAACAAACTACTTCTACCATATTAATGATCCGCCCGGTAAATTTTGGCTTTAATGAGCAAACTGCCGGGAGCAATGCTTTTCAGATCCGCAATGCCGAGCAACAGCAGGTACAGGATAAAGCGCTGAACGAGTTTGACAACCTGGTTAAAGTATTGCAGAAAAATGGTGTGGAAGTGATCGTTATAGACGATACCCCAGAACCACACACTCCTGATTCTATATTCCCGAACAACTGGGTTTCTTTTCACCAGGATGGCAATGTGTTCCTCTATCCCATGATGGCCGAAAACAGACGTTTGGAACGTCGGGAAGATATTATTATGCAACTGGAAGACGAGTTTGCTATCAGGCATATAATTGACCTCAGCCGTTTTGAACATGAGGGCAAATTCCTGGAAGGTACCGGCAGCATGGTGCTGGACCGGGAAAATAAAATAGCCTACGCCTGTCTGTCCCCCCGGACGGATAAGGAGGTACTTGATCTCTTTTGTTCTCAGAGCGGGTATACTGCTGTTCTTTTCCATGCCGTTGACCAAAACGGTATGGATATCTATCATACCAACGTGCTCATGTGTATTGGCAGTAGCTTTGCCGTTATCTGCCTGGATAGTATTAAAGATGAAACTGAAAAGCAAAGCGTACTTTCCTCTTTTAAATCAACACAAAAGCAGGTAATTGCTATTTCGTTTGACCAGATGAACCATTTTGCGGGCAATATGCTCGAGGTTCATGATCAATTGGGAGAAAGCTTGCTGGTGATGTCAAAAAGTGCCTGGGATTCGCTGACCTACGAGCAAAAAGCTATTCTAAGTTCTTTCAGCAAACCGGTGTATGCCGACATCAGCACCATTGAAAATAATGGTGGCGGCAGCGCCCGTTGTATGATAGCAGAAGTTCACTTGCCACCTATCAATTAAATTACATTGCAGAGATGAAATTTGTATGGATAAGTGAGGGAAAAATCCATTAAAAAATTACATTTTTGGCAAAATTTTAAAGAATGCAGAGTTACCAAGAATTTCTTGATCTGAGTGTAGGTTTCCCGCAGGAAGGTTTCGAGATCATTGAGGATGAATTATACTTCCATGATCTTAACCTGATGGAAATGATCGAAACGTATGGCACGCCATTGCGTTTTACTTATTTACCGATAATATCTAAGAAAATTCAGCAGGCCAAGCTTTTGTTTCAGCAGGCTATTATCAAAAATAATTATCGCGGAAGCTATAAATATTGCTATTGCACCAAAAGCTCCCATTTTAAACATATTGTTGAGGAAGCACTTAAAAATGATATCCACCTGGAAACATCTTCGGCTTTTGATATGCCGATGATCGATGCATTGGAGAAAAAAGGTGCACTTAATAAGGATGTCACAGTTATATGTAACGGCTTTAAGACTTTCCAATACAAAACCTATATTGTGGATATGCTGCATGATGGGTTTAAAAACATCATCCCGGTATTGGATAACAAGGAAGAGTTCAACATTTATGATGATGAGATCGAAATGGATACGCCTTGTAACCTGGGGATACGAATTGCAGCTGAAGAACAACCTGATTCACAATTTTATACTTCCCGTTTAGGCATCCGTTTAGAGGATGTTATTGATTTTTATCATAACAAGATCGAGGACAATCCTAACTTTAAAGTTAAGCTGTTACATTTCTTCATCAATTCCGGTATTTCTGATACCCCCTATTATTGGAACGAGTTGGAGAAATACGTAACCCTTTATTGTAAATTCAAAAAGATAAACCCAGACCTGGATACGCTGGATATTGGTGGCGGTATGCCTTTCAAAGACTCACTGGTATTTGATTTTGATTATGAATACATGATCAACGAGATCGTGAGCCGGATAAAAGAGATCTGTGCGGAACACGATACCATAGAACCGGATATCGTTACCGAATTTGGGAAATACACTGTAGCCGAAGCCTCTGGTATCCTTTATAAAGTATTGGGCCGTAAACAGCAGAATGACCGTGAAAGATGGTTGATGCTGGATGGTTCATTTATCACCAATCTACCGGATGTTTGGGCATTAAACCAGAAATATATCCTGCTGCCGGTTAATAATTGGGACTCTGAGTATGAACGTGTGAACCTTGGTGGGATCACCTGCGACGGACAGGACTATTACAACCAGGAGGCGCACATGAACAGTGTGTTTATGCCCAAGACCCGTAAAGTGCAGTACCTGGGCTTCTTTAATACAGGCGCTTACCAGGAAGTGTTAAGCGGATACGGTGGCATACACCATTGCCTGCTGCCATCACCAAAACATGTGATCATCCGTCGTAACCGCGATGAGACATTTAACTTCGAAGTGTTTGGCGAAGAGCAGAACAGTAAACAGGTACTGAAAATTTTAGGTTACACCACCTAAAAGAGCATAGTTGATAAACTTATTAAGCTGATTTGTGTTAAATTCAATTATGATTAACATCAAATCAGCTTTTTTATTGGCCTTCCTGTTTGTTTGCGGTTCATGGACAATCGTAAAGGCACAGCAAGACAGCATCTATACCCATAAAACCGCATCCGAAGGAGGTACAGGCAAATTCTATTTCGGCAGGGAAATCGCCCATATTATGGATTTCAGCGGTTCGCCGTGGCTGGAACGTAACAGTCGGCAGGTGGAGGAAAACTCCAACCTTGCTGTTTCAAAATTACCTGTCACAGAAAGTAGTGTTGTTGCAGATATTGGCGCCGGTACGGGATATTATACTTTTAAGATTTATCAGAAAGTACCCAAAGGCCGGGTTTATGCCGTGGAAATACAAAATGATGCGGTTACCTGTTTAAAAAACAAAGCCGGGCAGTTGAATGCCTCAAATGTTACGGTTATCAAAGGCACCGAAAAATCACCCGAATTACCCGAAAACAGCATTGATCTCGTCCTGATGGTAGATGTTTATCACGAACTGAGCTACCCGCATGAGATGCTGCAAAGTATCCGCAAATCCTTAAAATCCAAAGGCAAACTATTGCTAATGGAATATAAAGCCGAAGACCCTAAAGTGGATATAAAGCCTCTACACAAGATGAGTGTTCAGCAGGTTAATAAAGAGCTCACCGCTAATGGGTTTCATTTGTTGAATGACGGGGAGTTTTTACCTATACAGCATTATTTGTTGTATGAGAAGAATTAACTATCAAACTTCTCCAATAACTTCAGCAAGGTTTCAAAATCCTTGGGATATGGTGCATGAATGGTTACTTCCTTTCCGTCCAATAATTTAAAGGTTACCTCATAAGCATGCAGGGCAAAACGCTTCATAATAGGCTGCTCTTCCTGGTCTTTTCCTAAATGGTATTTTCGCTTGATCTCCGAAAGGAAAACAGGTTTCCCCTTATACATTTCATCCCCGGCGATAGAAGCGCGTTGCGTAGCTAAATGTATCCTGATCTGGTGCATACGGCCTGTAACCGGGCGGCACTCCACCAATGTGTAATGTTTAAAGAATTTTAAGGATTGAAACCATGTTTCGGCACGCTTGCCATCCTGACGGCTGATAGTTACATTCCCTTTGCCTACATTTAAGATGGGCAAGTCAACCAGCAGTTTTTCAAAAACGTGTGTGCCTTCAATAATGGCATGATACACTTTTTTAACCTGCCGTTTTTCAAACTGCATAGAGACCGTACGGTAGGCTTCCGGGTTTTTGGCGATGATCAAAGCGCCTGAGGTTTCCTTATCTAACCGGTGACATATCTGGGCATCTTCTGAATATCCTTTGGCCAAACGTAACAGGTTGATCTCTCCACCCTCTCTCTCATCCAGCGAACTCAAAAATGGCGGTTTATTTACTACGATCACATCATCGTTTTCAAAGAGTATCAGGTCGGCAAATTTCGGAAATTTCATAGCCTGCAAAAATACAGTTAATAAGACACTTTTATTAGCAAAAACAAATATTAAACCTGCTCGTTGATAGTGTTGAAAAACATTATTAACCATCTAACCAGTAAATAACATGAATACTAATTCACCCGAACCTGAAGAAAAAGGATTTTTCGAGAAGGTAAAAGAGACGATAGAACATCTTTGGGATGGCACCAGGGATACAGCCGAGGAAATAAAAGACAAAACAGCAGATACTATAGAAAATATAAAAGATAAAATAACAGCCGAAAAGAAAGTTGTGTCACACAAGGCAGCGAATGCTAAGAAAAGTGTTGCTGCGAAAGCTACGACTGCTTCTGCCAAAGCAAAAACTACCGCTGCCAATGTAAAGGCAAAAGCGGACGACAGGGCAAAGGCAATTAAAGCAAAAGCTGCTGAAGAAAGTGCGAAAGCCAAAAAAGCTGTTGCCGATGTAAAAGCCAAAGCTGCTGATAAAGCAAAAACGATAACTGCAAAAGCCAAATCAGCAAGTGCTGCTGCTAAAAAACCGGCAGCAGCGAAATCAACCAAAACAGCAATCCCAGCTAAGAAAAAAGCCGTTGCTGCCAAATAACATCAGAACGATTTGCAAAAAGAAAGGCTCCTGAATCAGGAGCCTTTTATATTTTAAGCTTCAAATTTATAGCCTACACCTTTTACGGTTGAAACGATATCATCCCCCAGTTTTTCCCTGAGTTTACGGATATGCACATCAATAGTACGATTGGTAACTACTACTGAATCTTCCCATATATTTTTCAGGATCACCTCGCGGGTATAAACTTTACCGGGTTTGGATGCCAGTAAATACAATAATTCAAACTCTTTTTTAGCTAAAACAACTTTTTCGCCTTTTTGGAAAACAAGATACGCTTCGCGGTCTATTACCAGTCCGCCTATTTCCAGTTTGTTATCGGTTACTTCTTCTGCCGGTGCATTCCTGCGTAGTATCGCATTGATGCGGCTTACAAGCGCCCGCGGTTTGATGGGCTTGGCTATATAATCATCAGCGCCAACATTAAAGCCGGCAATTTCTGAATATTCTTCGCTGCGGGCGGTCAGGAATACCATAAAAGTATTCTTAAACTCGGGCATGGTGCGCATAATGCGGCAGGCCTCTATGCCATCCATTTTAGGCATCATAATGTCCAGTACGATCAGGTCTGGTAATACCTTTTTTGCTTCGGAAACTGCTTCCTGGCCGTTGCGGGCAGTATATACCTGGTATCCTTCCTTCTTTAAATTATACTCTATCAGCTCTAAAATATCAGGTTCGTCATCAACAATAAGGATTTTCTGCTTAGTAGAAGTGCTCATGATACAAATTTTGCATAAAGATATAAGCTTAAAAAAAGCAAATGGTTAACCAAATGTTAACAAATTGTTAAGTGTTACCTTATTTTAACCTATTATTGAGGCTTATTAAACGTTTTGTTTAAAAAATCTTCAAGATCACCCCCTGTTATATTCTTTGCAACGATGTTTCCATTAGGATCTATCATGAAATTTGACGGTATCGCCATAATATGATATAATCTTTCGGTAGGTCCGTCAAAGTTTTTCAGGTCTGATGCATGGTTCCAGGCTAATTTATCCTGGTTTATAGCCTGCTGCCATTTAGATTTATCCACATCTAATGATATACCCAGTATGTTAAGTCCTTTGGATTTATAAATATTGTATTGCTTTACCACATTTGGATTTTCTTGTCTGCAAGGTGCACACCATGATGCCCAGAAATCGATCAGCACATATTTACCTTTATAATCAGAAAGCTTAACTGGTTTTCCGTCAAGACTGGTAGTCGTAAAGTCGGGTGCTTTATGTCCTACGGAAATAGGTTTTACTTCATCCATTGCTTTGATAAAACGTTGCACCGCAGGATTATCTTTAAAATTGTCTTTAATGGCATCAGCATAAATTACCATTTGCTGCTCATACTTATTTTGGTCGAGTGCAGTGATAGCGTAAAAACCTGCCAGTGAATTGCGGTTATCGTTAACAAATTTTAAGATATCAGTGCTCTGACTATCAAGCTGTTTTTCTATTTGTGGTCTGTAAATAGCCATCAATGAATCAGACTCTTTTCCTGCCTGCTGTGCCTTATTGCGGTACTCGTCAACGATCTTGCCTATCTTTTCACCATAAGTATTATTGATCTTGTTGAACTCTTTTATTTTTTCTGAATCATCAGATCCTGATATGACATACATATGGGTGCTATCAGTAAGGTTTGTAGAAAAATCAATAGCATCACCATTTTTTGCGATCAGGTCGAAAATATTGCTGCCTGCACGAAGCTTATAAAGATTGGCGTATGGGCCGGGGTGTTTAAACTGAAACTTGCCACCTTCCCCAATATTTGTTGAATCAACAACAGTAACACTGGTGCTGTCTGCAGCCAGCAGGAATATCTTTTTTAAGCTGCCTGGATTGGTAAGCGTACCATTAATTGTAAAAGCAGATTTATCCTTGCATGAATAAAATGATAGGGATAATAAAGCGATTATGCTATATAATAACGAGCGAATTTTCATTTATTTCGATTCTAATTCTTTGATCAATAACTGATTGGTTTTTTGCGGATCTATTTTCCCTTTTGAGCGTTTCATTATTTCGCCCATAAATAAACCCAAAACCCCTTTTTTACCTTTTTGATATTCTACCACCTTGTCCGGGAACTTAGCAATAGCTTCGTTAATAAACTGGTATACATCATCTGTATCCGCGCTGATCAGCAAGTTCAACTCTTTAGCTAATTGTTCCGGCGACTTTGCAGGGTCATTGATCAAAGCAGGGAACAACTTTTGAGCAGCTACTGAATTATTGATCTTACCGGCATCAACCAGCCCGATCAGCCCGGCTAAATTAACGGGTTTAATATTGAAGTCTGTAATTTCTATGCCATTTTCGTTAAGGTACGATTTTACGGAACCCATCAGCCAGTTGGCTGCAGCCTTATAATTATTAGTGTGTTTGATCACTTCTTCAAAATACCGGGCCAACTCCCTGTCGGCTGTAATCACCGAAGCATCATAGGCCGATAGCTCCAGCTGTTTGATATATTTATTATACAATTCATTTGGTAAAGCCGGTAAGCTTTCACGTATTGTTTGTACGTATTCATTATCTAAAAACAATGGCTGCAAGTCTGGTTCGGGGAAATAGCGGTAATCATTCGCCATTTCTTTTGAACGCAAAACAGAGGTTTCGCCTGTTTCGGCATTAAAGTTCAGCGTGTTTTGTTCAATATGGCCTCCATTCTCCAGTATGGCTATTTGCCTATTGAATTCATGGTCAATAGCCCGCTGCACATTTTTGATGGAGTTTAAATTTTTTACCTCGCAGCGGTTCCCGAATTCAATAGCACCTTTAATTCTTACCGAAATATTGGCATCACAACGCATGCTGCCTTCTTCCATATTGCCATCGCAAATATCCAGGTAGCGTAATAGTTTACGTATCTCGGCCAGGTATTGCCCGGCTTCCTCGCTGCTGCGCATATCCGGTTCCGATACGATCTCTATCAGGGGCACTCCTGCCCTGTTCAGGTCGATCAGTGAATCGGCATGATGCTGGTCGTGCATACTTTTGCCGGCATCCTCTTCCATATGGATATGATGAATGGCAATATTTTTTTCTGTTCCGTCGGATAAGCGTACCAGGATTTGTCCGCCCAAACAGATGGGCGCCTGGTCTTGTGTAACCTGGTAACCTTTAGGCAGGTCGGCATAAAAATAATTCTTACGGGCAAATGTGTTATGCAGGTTAATGGTACAATTGCAGGCCAGGCCCATTTTTACTGCGTAATCCACCATACGTTTGTTGATGCGCGGTAATGTACCCGGATGCCCTAAGGAAACCATGCTAACATGTTCATTTGGGTCTGCACCAAAAGCAGCAGAATCTGACGAAAAGGATTTACTTAAGGTAGATAGTTGAGCATGCACCTCTAAACCAACAACAAGCTCATATTTATCTTTCATTTCCCCTGATAGAATTGTCATACAAAAATTTGCCCGTCAATAGACAGCCGGACAGCCAAATATAGTTAAAACTCCTAAATAGATGTTACCAACCATAGCTTCATGTTTTCACCATCAGTATAAAAATGAAACATTATCAAACATAATTTGTAATAACTAATATTTTAGTTGTTATTTTCAAAACCATTATTTAGCTTTGGGTAACTAAAGATTTAATTTAAATCATTCAATAAATATGAACGGATTGCAATATATGATACTGGCTAATTTATATATGGCCGTATTGCTTGGGTTTTATTTATTATTTCTGAAGAAGGAAACATTTTTCCAACTAAACAGGGGGTATTTGATCTGTGCCCTGCTGTTAGCTTTCGTAATGCCCAATATGCAGGCAAGCTGGCTGGAGCGCCTAAATGTTACATGCGAATTAAAATATAGCATCCTTGCAGGGCAGGTCAATATATTTGCAAATAGGCCAAAAGTTGAAGATAGCTTAACGTTCAGCCAAGCCATCTTCTACTTATATATCGCCGGGGTGATTGTTTTTGCCGGCTATTTGCTGATCCGTTTGCTGGCTGTAAAAAAGCTGCTCCGTTCAGCCAAAGCCCTCTCCTCCTTTTCATTTTTCAAAAAGATCCATTTAAGCGATAGTGCGATCAGCCCGCTGATCTGCGAACATGAAAATATTCATGCGTCGCAATGGCATTCGGCAGATATAATATTGATGGAGCTTATTGTCATTTTCAACTGGTTTAACCCCGTGGTTTATTTCTTCAGGAAAGAATTGAAAAGTGTGCATGAGTTTATTGCCGATGAAGGCGCATTAAGATCGGCAGGCAGTAAAAAAGAGTATGCCATGCTATTAGTTAGTCAAACGTTTGAAGTACCAATAAATAATTTAGTTAACACATTTTTTAATCAAAATCTATTAAAACAACGCATTATGATGATCCAGAAAAATAAATCGCGTAAACGCGCATTGCTGAAGTATTTACTTTCGGCGCCCATATTTGTACTGATGCTGATGTTATCGTCGGCAAGAGTTGATAGCTATCCAGCCAGTCATTCATCCAATACTATAGCTACCCATGATATTCCAAACTTTATGCAGGAAGATAAAAACAAGGTATTTACAGCTGTTGAACAGGAACCTAAATTCCCCGGTGGAGAGGATGCTTTCATGAAATTCTTAGGCACTAACATCAAGTATCCTGCCGAAATGAAAAAGAAAAAAGCGCAGGGAAAAGTATTTGTTTCCTTTATTGTTGAGGAAGACGGCTCATTAAGCAACATGAAAGTACTCCGCGATGCGGGTTATGGTTCGGGAAAAGAATCAGTACGGGTGTTAAGTATGTCGCCTAAATGGCAACCGGGTATTCAAAACGGCAAAAAGGTGCGTGTGCAATACACTGTACCGATCAGCTTTACACTTAAGAGCTAATTTTAATTGATGAGATTTGACAACTTTCAAAAAGTTGTCAAATCTTTATCCTAACATTTTAAACAAAGCTTTTAGCTTTGATCAATGCGTTTTCAATTCCGCTTACGTCGCTGCCGCCGGCAGTAGCAAAAAATGGCTGACCGCCGCCGCCGCCTTTGATCTCTTTAGCCAGCTCGCGAACAATGCTGCCTGCGTTCAATCCTTTTTCTTTCACCAGGTTTTCAGATATCATTACAGTGAGGTTTGGCTTTCCGTCAATATCCGCAGCTAACACCAGGAACAGGTCGGCAACAATATCCTTTAATTGATAAGCCAAATTTTTAATAGCATCTGCATTGGGCAGGTTTACCTTTTCTGCAATAAAATTAACGCCACTGATGCTTTGGGCTTTTTTAGCCAGTTCATTTTTCAAGCCCGATGATTTTTCGAGGATGGATCTCTCGATCTCTTTTTTCAGGCGCGTATTTTCATCCAATAACGTTTCTACACTTTTGCCAATATCCTTTGGATTTTTAAGCAGTTCCTTTAACTGGTGGATCAGTTTGCTTTGCTCATTGATGTAATTTTCAGCAGCAATGCCTGTAATGGCCTCAATGCGACGCACCCCGGCGGCCACAGCGCTTTCAGCAATGATCTTAAAGAAACCGATGTACCCGGTAGCCTTTACATGTGTACCTCCGCAAAGCTCTTTCGAGAATTTTTCGTCAAAAGTGATCACCCGCACAAAGTCGCCATATTTTTCGCCGAACAATGCAGTTACTCCGCTATTAATTGCTTCATTATAAGGCACATTACGCTGCTCATTTAAAGAAATATTCTCACGTATCTTTTGGTTGACGATCGCCTCGATGCGGCCTAATTCTTCATCGCTTACTTTAGCAAAGTGCGAAAAATCAAACCGTAGATAATCAGAATTAACCAACGAGCCTTTTTGATTAACGTGACTGCCTAATACCTGTTTCAAAGCAGCATGCAGCAGGTGCGTTGCCGAGTGGTTATTCATGATGCTGTTCCTCCGACCCGACTCTACAATGGCGGTCAACGCATCATCAATTGCTTTATCAGAAGGCAGCTTATTTACATAATGAACGATCAGGCCGTTTTCCTTCTTCGTATCGGTTACATTGATGATCTCCCCATCAGGAAAAACCAGTTCACCGGTGTCTCCTACCTGTCCGCCGCTTTCAGCATAGAACGGTGTTTTATCCAGAACAATTTGATATTGTTCTTTCCCTTTGGCCGTTACTTTACGGTATTTGATGATATGGGCAATGGTTTCTGTCTCATCATAGCCGGTAAACTCAACAGAATCGTCTTCTTTTAGGGTAATCCAATCGCCGGTATCAATAGCTGTGGCAGCACGGGAACGGGATTTTTGTTCAGCGAGGGCTTTTTCAAAGCCTTTAATGTCTACAGCCCAAGCTCGTTCTCGAGCCATTAACTCGGTTAAATCAATTGGAAAACCATAAGTATCGGATAATTCGAAAGCGTGTTTCCCTGAAATCGTATTTATATAGGGAACGTGGGTCTCTGTTCTATCTTCATTAATGTAAGTTTGGCCCAGATATGGTGCCGATACTATTTGATTAAACCTCGTAATTCCTAAAGACAAGGTTCTCAAAAACGAAACTTCCTCCTCTAAAACCACCTTTTGCACAAAATCCTTTTGATTGTATAACTCATCGAACACGCCTTTAAACTGCTCAGCCAACAAAGGCACTAATTGATTTAAGAAAGGTTCTTTAAATCCTAAGTACTGATAAGAATATCTAACCGCCCGACGCAAAATACGTCGGATCACATAACCAGCCTTGTTGTTGGATGGCAATTGTCCGTCAGCAATGGTAAAGCTCACAGCACGAACATGGTCAGCCAAAACCCGCATAGCTACGGCTTCGTTCCAATCCGCATTACCGGGTTGTGCTGCACTATTGTATTTCTTTCCACTTTTCGCAGCGATAAACTGGATCAGTTCCTGGAAAACATCCGTATCATAGTTAGAAGTCTTACCCTGTAATACCCTTACCAACCTCTCAAAACCCATCCCTGTATCCACATGCTTGGCTGGCAAATGTTGTAACGAGCCATCCTTCAGACGGTTAAACTGCATGAATACATTGTTCCATATTTCTATCACCAGCGGGTCATCAGCATTTACCAGATCCGCGCCTTTTATCTTTAACCTTTCAGCTTGATCCCGACTATCATAGTGGATCTCCGAACAAGGCCCGCAGGGACCGGTTTCTCCCATTTCCCAAAAGTTATCTTTTTTGTTACCCATCAGGATACGGTCTTCAGCCACATATTGCTTCCAGTAATCGTACGCTTCCTGGTCTTTTGGCAGACCTTCTTTTTCATCACCCTCAAAAACAGTTACATACAAACGGTCTTTGTCTATTTTATAAACATCGGTCAGTAATTCCCAACTCCAGGCAATGGCTTCTTTTTTAAAATAATCACCAAAGCTCCAGTTGCCCAGCATCTCGAACATGGTGTGGTGATAAGTATCTATACCCACCTCTTCCAGGTCATTGTGCTTGCCCGATACTCGCAGGCAGCGCTGCGTATCGGCTACACGGGGGTATTTGGCAGGCGATTCGCCTAAAAAGATATCTTTAAACTGGTTCATTCCCGCATTGGTAAACATCAATGTAGGGTCGTTTTTGATCACAATAGGCGCCGATGGAACAATAGTATGTCCCTTGGATGCAAAAAAATCAAGAAAAGCCTGGCGTAATTCTGTAGAAGTCATGGAATACAAATAGTGTGCAAAGTTAATTATTAGTCCCAAAGTGCGAAAATGCGATTGGAAAGAAGTTAGCTATGAAAATGAGATGTTTATATCTGTTAGTAAAAGTAAAACTTTTCCACACTTTGAGTTTTTGCAGAACTTTATCAGGGATTTCTTCGTTATAAAGCCCGAACGATAATTACTTTTGAGCTATGCCGTATAAAGAGCACGAGATTAGTAAAATGTACTACACCATGGGTGAAGTGGCTGCAATATTTGACGTAAACCAGTCGCTGATCAGGTTTTATGAAAAGGAATTTGATGTACTACAACCTAAGAAAAACAAAAAAGGAAACCGTTATTTCACTCCTGAAGACATTGAACATTTGAGGATCATTTTTCATTTGATCAGGGATAAAGGTTACACTATTAATGGCGCCAGGGAGCATCTGAAGAAGAATATGGATGAATCCAAGGAAAGCCAGCGTGTGATCGATTCCTTGGAAAGCATCAAGAGGTTCCTGCTCGAAGTCCGCGAACAGTTGTAAGGCCTCACCTAAATCCTCTCTAAAAGAGAGGACTTAAAACGGGTATTCCTCAAAATTATTTTTATAAATAGTTTCCTGCTGAAAACATATCTTTATTTCAGAAACGCGCTGATCACATCGGTGCCTGAACCTGTAAATAATTGATATGATTGCCGCTCACAAAGGCGAAATTCCATTTGTAATATTATTACTTCCCTTTTTGACCGGAATTGGTTTGGGCATTTATACCCCTTCTTTTCCATTTCTGCCTTTCGTGCAGACAGCTTTTTACAGCTTAGCCTTCCTTTTTATTTTATTAAACCTGGCTTATAAACAACTAAGTTTATATAAGATCAAATGGCTGGGTGGTATACTGATGCATACGATACTGTTCCTTTTAGGCTGGGTAATTACTATTCAGTACAACGAACTAAACGCCGGTGATCATTTCTCAAAGAAGCAAGGTGATCTTCTTTTAATAAAGATCAGCAATGAACCAAAGTTAAGTAGTGAATTGGCAAGATTTACTGCGACTGTAGAGGCAAAGGTATTAAAGGGGAAACCAACATCTGCCACCGGCAACCTGCTTATTACCATTAAAGACAGCAGTGCAAAAAACCTGTATTACGGCGATGAACTATTGATACCATCTACCTATCAAACTGTCGACCCTCCCTTAAATCCCGCGGAATTCAATTATAAAAGATACCTGGCTAACCAGAATATTCATTACCAGGAATTCTTGTATCCTCATCAATATGCTGTGTTAAAGCGAAGTGCGGACAATTTTATAATTGGCTATTCCCTCAAAGTCAGACAAGAACTTGTTGAAAAGTTCAAGCGTCACATGCAAAACCCGGAAGCTATTGCTGTTGCCTCGACACTGATATTGGGCTACAAGGCTGACCTGAGCAATGATGTTTTGCAGGCTTACTCTAAAACGGGGACTATCCATGTGCTTTCAGTTTCCGGTGCGCATGTGGCTATCTTATTTGTTTTGCTCAGTTTTGCATTAAGTTTCCTCGACAGGTTCAGGTATGGCAAGCTCATAAAAGCAATATTGATCATCCTGTTTATTTGGTGCTATGCTTTACTTACTGGTTTCTCACCTGCAGTTTGCCGGGCCGCGGTAATGATCTCGATGGTCATCATCGGTAAAACCTACAGCCGCCATATCAGCACATTGAACATACTGGCTGTCTCCGCTTTCTTTTTATTACTGTACGATCCTTATTTTATAACTGATGTGGGCTTTCAATTATCCTACCTGGCAGTGTTTGGCTTGATTGTACTACAACCCATCGTTTATAATTGGATAGATATTGAAAATAAGTGGTTGGATAAATTATGGATATTATGTTCTGCATCAATAGCTGCACAGGTAATCACTTTCCCTTTAAGCGCTTTTTACTTTCATCAATTCCCGGTTTACTTTTTGATCAGCAATATATTCATTGTTATTCCTACTGCGGTTATTATGTATGCCGGACTAATCTATTTGCTATTGCCCGATATTCCATTTGTATCTTCCGCATTAGGTTGGGTGTTAGAAAAAAGTATTTTATTAATGAATAAAGTGCTGACGCTGATCGAACATTTCCCTTATGCAGGCATTAATAAAATTTGGATCACTACGGGTGAATATGTATTGCTTTATATTATTATCATCAGCCTGTTTTACTTTTTATATGACAAAAAGACCTGGTTGTTGAAACTGGCGCTGTGCAGCACATTGATATTAGTATGCGTCGTTAGCTTTAAAAAATGGCACAACTTACAATCGGATAGTATCACTTTCCTGAACTTAAAAAAACACACAGGTGTGGTATTCCAATCGGGTGAACAGGGAGCCGTTATATCCGATCTAACGGATACTGATAAAACCTATCGCTATTCCATTCAGCCTTTCCTGGATAGCAGTCAGGTAAAGTATGTACACTCCATTGCACCAACAGCCAACGGCAAATCAGCCTTCCTGGTAAAGCATTCCAATCTTATACAGTTTCAAAATAAAAAGCTGCTGATCTTCGACAAACAATTACAGGGAATAACGATACCCGAAAAATTGAAACTGGATTACCTGCTCATTTCCGGCAATCCACAAACAGATATTGATTTTATCAACAGGAATTATACTTACGGGTTATTAATAATAGATAATAATAATTCAAAATCATTGATTGCCAGTCTTAAAGATCGGGCAATCAATGATCATATTAATTACAGGGTGATGGAACGTAACAAATCGTTCACCCTGGTATCTAATTAAATGTTAATTAATAATAAAATAAAATATTTGCACTCAAAGCAATTAATATCTAAATTGTATTAAACAAAACCCAAACTATGAAAGTGAAATTTTTAAGTGTTGCTCTTGGTATTGCCTTATCAGCAACCGTTATCAGTGCCAGTGCACAAAAAACTTATACCGAAGGTGTAGTGACCTACAAAACCAGTATGCGCGGCCAGGATGTTGAAGTAAAAGATTATTTTAGAGCCGATTCCAACGCAATAGCATTTTCCGCCGGTCCTGCCACCATTAAATTATTATCAGATGCCAATCACAAATCGTTTGCTGTTCTGGTAGACGTGCCTGTAGCCTCTATCAAAAAGGCCGCTATTTATACTCCTGACGAAGTTGACCAGGCAATGAGCGCTATGCCTACCTTTACTTTTGCACCTAGTACCGAAACCAAACAGATTTCGGGATTCAATTGCAAAAAAGTTGTAGCAACCGACAGCAAGGATAAAAAGACCTATGATGTATGGGTAACCAATGACATCTCTGTTCCTGCTACCGCAATTACACCATATTACAAAGATGCAGGTGGTTTTCCTGTGCAGTACACCGCATTCCAGCAAGGACAAAGCACTTTAATTACAGTTTCAAGCGTTTCTGACCAAAAGGCCCCTGCCGGCACTTTCGGTATAGCACCTGATTTCGACAAAATAAGCAAAGACGATCTGGCTGCAATGTCAGGCGGTCGCTAATAATAGACCCGAATTCCACTAAATAACAAGAAAGGCACGAATATGAACAATTCGTGCCTTTCGTATTTATTCGCAATAATTAGTGGATATTGATTTCTCTATTCAGCTGTTCTACCCATTGGGTGAACAATTGGCTTTCCATCGCCACTGCCCTATCAGCATGAAATTGCCATTCGGGCGAAAAGGTTTTTAGCTGGTTGATCATTTCTTCCAGGTGACCTTCTTCTTCAAGAATGATAGATTTAACATTTACTTTACTGGACACTTTATCTAATTCATCCTGGTAAACCGGGTAAAGCTCATCAGCACGTACCTCTATTGCATAGGTTACCAGTAAATAGGCTGCAAAACGCAATTCCTTACCTTTTAATCCCATCTCTTTTTTTAGATAACGGCAAACATCAATATCCAGTTGATTAAGGTAATACTTACTGCTTTTAGGAGCGATCAGGTAATCATTGGCATAAGTTTTACATTCGCCGCCCTTTATTTTTTCTATCTGTTTTTTCAGGTAGAAGGCATGGCGATGTTCCTCGGCTGCATGTTTGAGGATGATGTAGGTAACTGTTTCCGGATCTTCACTTGCAGAGATCTTACGCGCGCCGGTATTTTCCATTAACGATAGCGTGTTCAGCCATCGTGCATGCAACTGATCGTTCTTAATTATTGCAGATAATATTTGATTGAATTCCATAGCTTATATTTCGTCAAGGGCACTTTCAATTTTGCTGTAAATATAACTGAGCTGCTCATCGGTAATGCAATACGGCGGTAAAATATAGATAATGTTCCCAAGCGGACGCAGAAGGATACCGGCAGCTATAAAATATTGATAAAGCCTGTCGCGAAGCGAGCTAAAGTAAGAAGTATCTGAGCCTGTCTCCCACTCCATAGCCAGTATGGTACCGGTTTGCCGCGTGGTGCGTATACGTGGATGATCTTTGATCTTTAGCGCAAATTGCTGATGCGACCTTTCTATGCGTTTAATATTTTGTTGGGTCGAAGGCTCCAGAAAGATATCCAAACTAGCAAGCCCTGCTGCACAGGCTACCGGGTTGCCTGTATAGGAATGCCCATGAAACAATGTCTTTAGCCGGTCATCTGATAAAAAAGCATCAAATATTTGCTGTGTACAGGTAGTAAGTCCTAAAGCCATAGTGCCGCCGGTCAATCCTTTAGAAAAACACATAATGTCGGGCTGACTTACTAAATTCTCACAGGCAAACTTCTTACCCGTACGACCGAAGCCTGTAAATACTTCATCGGCTATGGTGAGAACGCTTTCATTTTTGCAGTGCGCCATTAACTGGTCAAGGTATTCTGCTTCATACATCAGCATACCTGCTGTTCCCTGCACCAAGGGTTCAAAAATGAAACAGGCAAGGTCAGATTTGAGATATGATACCTGAGATTTAAGACTTTCTATGTTCGCTTCATTTGGCAGGTCAATAAACTCCACCTCAAATAATAAACTGTCAAAGGCTGCGGTAAATGCACTGCGTCCGCTTACAGCCATTGCACCGAAGGTATCACCGTGATAGGCGTTTTTAAATGCCAGTATTTTGGTACGACTCCCCCCTTGGTTATGCCAGTATTGCAAACACATTTTGATAGCCACTTCAATAGCCGTCGAACCATTATCAGAATAAAATGCTTTTTGCTGATTACCGGGAAGTATTTTCAGTAGCCGTTCGGCCAGTTCAATCGCTGCAGGGTGTGTAAAACCGGCGAATATAACATGTTCTAATTTATTCAACTGCTCAGCCACTTTTTGAGCGATATAAGGGTGTGCATGGCCATGGATATTTACCCACCATGACGATACCGCATCAATGTAACATTTGCCATCTTCGTCATATAAACAGGCACCCTCGCCCCTAACTATCGGGATAGGTGGCAAAGCTGTTTTCATTTGCGTATACGGATGCCAAACTACTTTTAAGTCCCTGTCTGTAAGATTCATAAGTTATTCAATAAAAGTTTTACTACATGCTGATCAATGGGAAATGTTACATCTTCGGGCTTAAGATCGGCAAGGTTTATCCAACGGAAAGATTGCAATACATCGCCCTCGCCATCAAAATCAAAGGGCTTAATTTTAAACATTAAGTTTAAGGGAGTAACATTTTTCACCAAATAATAAACGCTGATGATCTGTGAATCATTAAAAGCGGATTTCACATAAAAGTCAGTAGTATAAAAATGACTGAGAACTTCTACCTCTACATTACATTCCTCTACAAACTCTCTTTTTAACCCTTCTATTAATCCTTCCCCATATTCCAATCCGCCACCAGGGAATTTGATAAACTGCATACCATACTCCTGTTCATCGCTGATCAGTATTTCATTGCGATCATTAATGAGCAAACCATAAACACGCACATTGAACTGATACATTACTCGAAGTGTTTTTTGTTACGGATAACCTTTTCCAGTGTCCAGGTTATTTCTTCCCTTTTCGCTTCAGACCTTATAGGGCAATTTGGCATGCTGCAATAATAACAGCATTGCGGTACACAGGGGTCGGTATGGATAAACAACTCGGTTTTTGTAACCTCGTTATTAATCAATTTATCAACCAATTTAACTTCTGAATGTACCGTATTAAGATCAAAATAGTTTGGTAATGTTAGGTGGCAATCAATGTGAAGCTCGTTCCCATATTTCTGAGCACGGAAATTATGAATATCTATCCAGGCGTCCCGTCTTTTTTCGTTCAAAACGGCTATCACTTCAGTTACCACGCCAAAATCAGCTTCATCCATCAGTCCGGATACTGATTTACGAACGAGCTTATAACTGCTAAACAATATGTATAAAGCCACCAGTATAGATAAGGCGCTATCCAGCCAGATGATCTTTGTAAAATTGATGAGCAATAAGCCTGCAACCAATGCCACGCTGGTCACCATGTCGGCTAATAAATGCCTGCCATCGGCTTCAACGGTCATAGATGGTAGTGCTTTACCCCTGCTGATCATATAAAAACCTAATGCGCCATTGATAACACCGGTTGCACCTATAATAATGGCACCCGTTAAAAGATCATGTATGTGATTTGGATATAATATCCCATAAACAGATTTGATGATAATGGTAATTGCCGCAATACCAATCAGGGAGCCTTCAATAAATACCGAAAAATATTCCACCTTACCATGTCCGTAGGGGTGATTTTCATCACGCGGCTGCGCAGCCAGGTAGATGCTAAAAAAGGCAAAAGAGCTTGCCAGCACATTTACGATGCTTTCTGCGGCGTCGGTCAGCACAAAGTTTGATCCGGTCAGAAAATAAGCACCAAACTTTGCCATCATCAGAACAATACCTGTGATAAGCGATATTAATATGATCCTTTTCTGCTCCTTCAACTTACCTTGTTTGCGGGCAAATTTAGGAATAACATTTGAAGTCTTGGGGTCGTAATCATAACTCTTGACGACAAGGCCGAAAATTAAAAATTTAATAAAAGTTGAGGGTCTTTTGTCGCTGGCATTATAATAATTATAAAAATGGAGAAATGACCCGCAATCGCCTGTTATGAATAAAGACTTTTCTATATTTGCCGCCGTAAAAAAAGTTTATTATGAGCGCATTAAGTAACAGAATCAACAACCTTGCAGAATCGGCAACCATCAAAATGGCCAAACTGGGCCGTGAGCTTGCTGCCAAGGGTGTTGACGTGATCAGCCTTAGTTTTGGCGAACCTGATTTTCATACTCCCGACTATGTGAAGGAAGCCGCTAAAAAGGCAATGGATGAAAATTTCACTTATTATACACCGGTTTCAGGCTATCCTGAACTACGAAAGGCGATCTCTGCTAAACTTAAGAATGAAAATGGACTGGATTATGATTTTAGCCAGATCGTGGTTTCTACAGGGGCTAAACAGGCAATTGCCAATGCCGTTCTATGTTTGGTAAATCCAGGCGAAGAAGTGATCATCCCGACACCTTACTGGGTATCCTACTCTGAGGTGGTAAAACTGGCTGAGGGTAAAAGCGTATTTATCAATTCAACAGTTGAAAACGATTTTAAAATAACACCTGAACAATTAGAGGCGGCTATTACACCGAAGTCAAAGTTGTTCATGTTCTCATCGCCATGTAACCCTACCGGCAGTGTATACAGTAAAGATGAGCTAGAAGGATTAGCTAAGGTATTTGAGCGCCACCCTGATATCTACATCCTGTCCGATGAAATATATGAGCACATTAATTTTGTAGATAAACACGAATCCATCGCACAATTTGCCAGCATTAAAGACCGTGTGATCATTATCAATGGCTTTTCAAAGGCATTTGCCATGACGGGCTGGAGAATTGGTTATACCGCTTCGAGCAAGGAAATTGCCAACGCCTGTGATAAAATGCAGGGACAAATTACCTCTGGTACCTGTTCTATCACCCAGAAGGCTGGTGTAGCAGCAAGTGAAGGCGGTCTGGAAAGTGTGTTGAAGATGCGTGAGCAGTTCAGAAAACGCCGCGACCTAGTTTATGGATTATTGAAAGAAATTGACGGGGTTAAAGTAAACCTGCCTGATGGCGCCTTTTATTTCTTCCCGAATGTAACTTCATTCTTCGGAAAAAGCTATAACGGCCAAACTATTAAAGATGCTGATGAGCTAAGCATATTCCTGCTGGAAGAAGCCCATGTGGCAACCGTAGGCGGCGATTCATTTGGCGATCCTAAATCAATCCGCATATCTTATGCTGCTGCCGAAGATAAACTGGTAGAGGCTATGAAACGCATTAAAGATGCTTTAGGAAAATTAAAATAAGAAAGCTTTATACATAAAGAAGCCCTTTACGTTGGTAAAGGGCTTCTTTGTTTTAATAGAATTTTTTATAAACTGAAACCGTAAGCTAAGCGAAGACCTACCAAACCGTAGTTAACACCACCGCCTGAAAAGTTTTCATAACGTAAGCCTACATCCCATGAATGGTTAGCCCAGCCTAAACCCGGAGCTAAGATCAATCTTGTGCTTCCGCCTGAAACTGTTTCAAAACCGGCACCTACCTCACCACTTGCATATATGGGTGAATTGAAGAAAATTTTTGCGCCTGCTTTAACAGGAATCAGGCCAAAATTTGGTGCTTTTACAGTTGTTGTGGTAACAGTTGTTCCAACTACAACTGGTAATGTATAATTTTTACCAAAGAAATTATCGTAGCCTGATGTAAGCATTACAGCGACATTTTTGTCTACTCCATATTGTAAACGCAAAGAACCTCCAAGTTCAAAACCTGAAGTAGTGTGAATGTCACCAGTTGGTATACCTCCTTCAACGCCGATACCTAAGCGCCATGCACTCTTGTCTACAGTTTGTGCTTTAACATTGGTTGTAAAAAATATAGCTAAAGCTGCTATTGCAATAGCCATGAGTTTTGTTCCTTTTTTCATTGTTGTGTTAATTTGGTTAACAAATAAATAGTTGCATTACCCGGAAAACAAATACTTTGCCAGTATCACTTCAAAGGGCATTTTTTTCAAAGGTAAAACTATTTTCGACAAATGTTATTAACAAATGTTAATATGTTAAAATACTGTCTGCCAATAATTTTAAGGATGAATTAAATACAATATTAAAACGGCAGGTAGGTTAGGTTATTTCAATTCGATTAGTATTATTAATAAGGCATTGTCTTCTTTACCTATCAAAAATGCCCTTTTTGCAATGCATTTCAGGATATAGCCAAAAAGATAAGTCAATGCCGGTAATAAAGAAGGCCCTGATAAACCAGGGCCTTCTTTATTACATTTGCGGATCATGTTCGGGATCAGGCTTATAGTTTTTCTCCAGTTCAGCTAGCTTTTCCTTACCATACGCAAACCTCGTGATAAGGAAAAATAATACCGGCACTATAAATATAGCCAATGATGTGGCTGCAAGCATCCCTCCAAAAACCGTCCATCCGATAGTTTGCCTTGCACTTGCGCCAGCGCCTGTTGCAACCAGTAAAGGGCCAACACCCAACATAAATGCCATCGAAGTCATGATAATTGGCCTTAAACGTAATCGCACGGCATCCAGTGTGGCCTTTTCAAGCTCTACCCCTCTGTCCACACGTTCCTTAGCAAACTCCACTATCAGGATGGCATTCTTTGCCGCCAAACCGATCAGGGTGATCAAACCTATCTGCGCGTAAATATTATCATCAAGCCCCGGTTTGAATGTTAAAAACAATATCGCCCCGAATGCACCAAGTGGTACTGCCAACAATACAGAGAATGGCACCGACCAACTCTCATACAAGGCTGCCAGGAACAGGAATACGAAGCCGATAGACAACATAAAGATATACACCGTTTTTGAACCTGATAAAATTTCCTCCCGGCTTAATCCTGAAAATTCATAGCCGTATCCTTGGGGTAATGTTTTAGCAGCAACGTCCTGCAAGGCTTTAATCGCATCCCCGCTGCTGTATCCCGGAGCTGATCCTCCATCTATTTCAGCAGACCTGAATAAGTTATAGTGGGATATCAATGGTGCGTTCTCTATCAACTTATAAGAAGTGAGGGTGCTTAACGGTACCATTTCCCCCGATTGATTACGGACAAAATACTTTCCTAAATCTTTAATATCTGTACGGTAATTAGTATCAGCCTGCGCTACCACGTGAAAATTCCGTCCATAAATAGTAAAATCATTAACAAATGCACTTCCCATATAGGTCTGCAACGTGGCATTTACGTCAGATAATTGCACACCCAGTTTTTTGGCTTTTTCACGATCGATAGTTAATTGATACGCGGGTGTACGGGCCGTAAAAAAGGAAAATGCCCTTGCTATTTCCGGCCTTTTATTCACTTCAGCGATAAAGCTCTGAAGTGTTTTTTCAAAGGCCTTAATATCACCCCCAGCCTCTCTTTGCTCTAAAATAAAAGAAAATCCGGCTGTAGTTCCCAGTCCGGGTACAGCTGGCGGCCGTATTACAACAACATTCGCTTCTTTAAATTTTGCCAGTTTCTTTTGAAACACAGCAACAAGATCTTCTGAGGTCAGTTTCCGCTCATCCCATGGCTTAAGCTGAACAAATATGGTCCCGCTGTTAGATTTATTTGCGAAACTTACCACGTTTAAACCACCTAATGCAGCATAATGTCCCACCTCTGGAATACTGTCGAGAGTGTTCATCATCTCGTGCAAAACAGTAACCGATCTTTGGGTTGATGCAGCTTCGGGCAGATCATAAGTCACATATATACGTCCTTCATCCTCTGTGGGTATAAACCCGGTCGGTTTGATCTTAAACAACAGGATGGTCCCCACAATAATGCATACCAGTATGACGATAATAAACTTTGAATTTTTTATACCCCGGTGAACGCCATTCCTGTATTTTCCTGTCACCCTTCCAAACCATTCATTAAACCTGAAAAAGAATTTGTCCAGACCTTTTGATTCCTTATCGAGCTTATGAGGACGTAATATTAATGTACACAAAGCAGGTGTTAATGATAATGCAACAAAAGCTGAGATCAGGACTGATATGGCTATGGTAATAGCAAATTGCTGGTAAAGCCGGCCGACAATGCCTGGTATAAATCCAACAGGCACGAATACAGCAGCTAAGATCAACGCAATCGCAATTACCGGTGCTGATATATCCTTCATCGCATGGACAGTAGCTTCCTTTGGAGACATATTTTGCTCATCCATATAATGCTGTACCGCTTCAACCACCACAATGGCATCATCCACCACTATACCTATCGCCAATACAAAACCAAAAAGGGTTAACGTATTAATGGTAAAATGCAGTGGAATGAAGAAAATAAATGTGCCTATAATGGATACAGGTATAGCCAGTACCGGGATAAGTGTGGTGCGCCAGCTTTGCAAAAAGAGGAAAACCACCAGGATCACCAGCACTAAAGCAATAACCAGCGTAACCACTACCTCATGTACTGAAACTTTTACAACCGTCACTGCTTCAAACGGAACTACATAATCTACATCCACCGGGAACGATTTTTTAAGTTGTTCCATTGTAGCATACACATTTTCGGCTGTTTCAAGCGCATTGCTGTTTGGCGCCTGGTAAATCAACAAGTAAGCCGCCCTCTTATTATCAACAAATGAATTACCAGCGTAATTAAACTTACCCAGTTCAACACGCGCAACATCTCTCAGATGTACTATTGCTCCGTTTTGCGGTTGCGTTCTTACTATGATATTTTCAAATTCTTCAGGCGTGGTCAGCCTTCCTTTTGTAACAATAGTGTATTCAAAGCTTTGGGCCTTTTCCTGAGGCGTAGAGCCTACCGAACCTGCAGCCACCTGGGCATTTTGTTCTTGTATAGCATTGGTCACATCTGAAGCGCTCATTCCCAGGGCGGCAAGCTTATCAGGTTTAAGCCATACCCGCATACTGAAATCATCCGCCCGGTTAATTACGTCACCAACACCTTTGGCCCGCAAGAGTGCATCGCGCACAAACACATTACTATAGTTATCCAAAAACGGAACATTGTGGCTTCCCTTTGGCGCATATATGGCCACCAGCATTAAAATACTGGGATTTCGTTTACGTGTGATGATACCCAATCGCTGCACTTCCTGCGGCAAGGTTGGTGTGGCAATACCTACCCTGTTCTGTACGTCGAGCGCGGCTGTATTAATGTCGGTTCCTACTTCAAAGTTTACCGTCATGCTCATCTGCCCGTTGCTGGTACTATTACTTTGCAGGTAGGTCATGCCGGGCGTTCCGTTCACCTGTACTTCAATGGGTGTAGCCACAGTTTGTTCAACTGTCAGGGCATCAGCGCCGGTATAAGTTGTTGAAATATTTACCGTAGGAGGTGTAATTTCGGGGTATTGCCCTATTGCAAGGTTAGTTATTGATAGTATACCTACTATAACTATTACTAATGAGATAACAATAGCTGTAACAGGTCGTTTTATAAAAGTATCTGCGATCATTCCTTTTGATTTTTTGTAAAAAGCCTGTATTATTTGCCTTGCTTTTGTTGCCCTGGCGCTTGTTGTGCTGCCGGATTACCCAGTACGATCTTACCTCCGTCGCGCAGGCGCTGGAAGCCATCTGTTATCACTTTATCGCCCTCATTCAATCCATTTAAGACTACTATACCTGTACCAACACGAGGTCCCAGGGTTACTTTATGCTGCTTAGCAATGGTATCCTGGCTTACAAATACAAAGAACTCGCCCATTTGCTCGTTCACCGCCTTGGCCGGTATAATTACCCTGTTACCAGATTCTCCGTTCAATACTTTAACTACGCAGCTCATGCCGTCCTTTAAAACATCAGCTTCGTTAGGAAACTGAATCCGAACTTTAATGGTACCGGTCTGGTTGTTAACCCCCCTGTCGATGGCCAGTATTTTACCGGGTTTATTATAGGTAGTGACCCCATCTGATAATTGCAGCTTAAAGGTGGAATCTGTGCTCTTTTTTTGCAGGTTATAAAAACGATTGATATCCTGTTCATTGATCACCACATCAACACCAATGGGATGTTCGCTCGATATGGTATTTAATAAAGTACTGCCGGGAGAAACCTGTGCACCCAACTTTACCTGTGATATACCGATACGCCCGGTAAAAGGAGCAGTAATAACTGAATAAGAAAGATCGGTTTTTGCCGACTCAACCTGTGCTTTTGCAACGGCCACCTGGCTTTTATCGGTCTCAAAAGTTGCTACGGCCTGGTCAACAGTCTGACGGGCTACTGCGTCTTGTTTTTGAAGATAAGTATAGCGATCAACATCTTTCTGGGCTTTTACCAAATTAGCCTGCGCACTGGATACATTAGCCACTGCCTGGTCATAAGCAGCGATGTATTTACGACGGTCTATTTCATATAATGCCTTACCCTTTGGTACAATCTCACCTTCCTTGAAAAAAATGCCGGTTATAAAACCAGATACCTGGCTGCGCAGCTCCACTGAATTTAATGCGACAACCGTTCCCTGATATTGATCATAGTAAATAGCCTCAGCTTTTTTTGCCTCGGCAACACTTACCGGCGTAGGTGGCATAGCTGTATTTTGTTTGGCTTTCTTGCCGCATGACGTCCAGAGAAGGAGTGCTAAAGGGCTTAATAAAAAAATATATCTGTGTTTCATAGGGTTTATATTCTCTTTATTGTACGGTTAAGGTTCCTAATGCTTTTTGAAGATCAATTTTACTTGACAGCACCTGGAACAGTGCGTTATAATAGTTTAGCTCGGCGGTCCTCAGATCTGATTGGGCCACAATAACATCAAGATAGGTTTTGATACCTTCCCTGTATTGTAAACTTACCACTTTGTAGACATCCTTCGCGAGATCGACATTTTGTTTTAAAAATTGCCAATTGGTATAATTGCTCTTATAACTTGCCAGTGCCTGGACATATTCTGTATTGATGGTATTACGCGAATTAACGATATCCAGGTCTGCCCGGTCAACCTCAAGGCGGGCCTTACTTAAATTTTGTAAGCGTTTGCCGCCGGTAAAGATCGGGATACCCAAGGTTAGACCAGCATAGAGGGTTGGAAAGGCATTGTTATACAAGCCCGAAAAGCTATTGTTAAAATAAAATAGATTATAATTTCCAACCGCCGACAGAGAAGGTAGAAATCCCCATTTATAATAGTTTACATTTATATTTTGAAGATTCTTTTGAGTTTGCAGCAACTGGTATTCTATACGGTTGTTTACATCCAGCATTTGATTGGTATCAATAACAGCTTCACTCTCATAATGAGCAGAGTCATAAGAAAGCACCAGTCCGTGATTGGGATTAACCCCCATGATCTGTTTCAGGTAAGCAAATTTGCTTTTAATGCTTTCTTCAGTTTGTTTGCGCGTAGCTAATGAATTATTCAACGCTATAGTAGCCTGCTTATAATCTGTTTTGTCAACCACGCCCGCCTGATAGCGTGAATAAGCATCTTTAAGACTTCTTTGCAGCCTTGCAATATCTTCCTTCAAAATGTCTAATTGCCTTGTGGATAATAAAACATCATAAAATGCCTTGCTTACATCAGCTACAACATTGATCTGGCTGCTGGTAGTATTCTCCTTATAATACAGGCGCGAATATTTTGCTGCTTTTGCAGCCTGCAACACATCATTATTATAAATTACCTGGCTGGCCTGTAAACCTAATGAAGATATATTATTGATATTACCGCTTGTGGTTGGTATTGCAGCACTTCCGCTGGTAGCGACAGGGGTACCCTTAAAATAATAATCATAACTGCCCGAACCATTGAGTTGGGGCAACCAGGCTGCTAGGCTTATTTTAATATCTTTTTCATTAATTGCCTCATCAATAGCGGCCTGCCGCACTACAGGTTGGTTACGCAGGGCAAAATCAACACACTGTTTTAAGGTGACGACCTTTAAAGCAGTATCTGCATTTTGTTGTGCAGACACCATAAAAGGAAGAAATAAAATTAAAATTGATATAAAGTAATGTGTTTTTTTCATAGGGTAGAACGGTCATGCATTAACAGCGCAAAGTAAAAGCAATGATTCCTATAAATTTTAATAAATTTACCAGAGTTTGCGAATATGGCACAATTATGAAATAAAACTAAAGAGGCAACAATATTTTTACTCAATTATCATTAAATCATCCATTTGAAGCCGGTTTTTGCCCTTTTTTAAAAAAAATCAAAATTTGTGACACGAATTAAATAAAAAATTTAATTAATTTGCCGTATGAGATTTTATATTATGCCGTAAAGTGTAATGTAAACATTATCAATTGTCTAACTATAAAGTTATAAACTTGTTCATGATATTTTTACAAAAAATTAAAGCAAGGCTAATACATGGGTAAAAAATTACATGATAAAATTGCGTTGTTTAAAGACGCAGAAATGGCCAGGGAACGAGGTGTTTACCCTTTTTTCAGGCCTATCGAATCCGGACAGGATACAGAAGTGATTATTGATGGCCAGCGGGTATTAATGTTTGGATCAAACTCTTACTTAGGATTAACCAGCCACCCCAAAATTAAAGAAGCTTCTAAAAAAGCGATTGATAAATATGGTACCGGTTGTGCCGGATCGAGATTTTTAAACGGAACACTTGATATACATATAGAATTAGAGCAGCGCCTGGCCAAATATGTTGGCAAAGAAGCGTCCGTTCTTTTTAGTACAGGTTTCCAGGTGAATCTTGGTGTATTATCCTGTATCACCGGCCGTAATGATTACCTGATACTGGACGAATATGACCATGCATCATTAATAGATGGCAGCCGCCTTTCGTTTTCAAGGGTAATTAAATATGCCCATAATGATATGGCCGACCTTAGGCGTAAACTAAGCATATTACCTGAAGATGCTGTCAAGCTGATAGTTGTTGACGGGATATTCAGCATGGAAGGCGATATCGTTAAACTGCCTGAAATTGTTGAGCTGGCTGAAGAGTTCGGCGCCAATATTATGGTTGATGATGCGCATAGCCTTGGTGTTATAGGTAAACAAGGCGCCGGTACCGCATCTCATTTTAATCTGACAGAAGATGTGGATCTGATCATGGGCACTTTCAGTAAATCATTGGCATCACTTGGCGGTTTTATAGCCGCTGATTTTGCAACAATAGATTATTTGAAACACCGCGCACGCTCATTAATGTTTAGTGCCAGCATGCCTCCGGGTGCTGTTGCCAGCGTTATAGCTGCTTTAGATATTATCGAATCGGAGCCGGAAAGGATAGCTAAATTATGGGATAACACTAATTATGCCCGTAAATTACTGATCGATGAAGGCTTTGACCTCGGTCCTACAGAAAGTCCTATCCTGCCTATCTATGTTCGTGATAACGAAAAAACTTTCCTTGTGACCAAATACCTGCAAAATTCGGGCGTATTTGTAAACCCGGTTGTATCACCTGCAGTTCCATCCGACTCTTCTTTGTTACGTTTCTCATTAATGGCAACACACACTTTTGCCCAGATAGAAGAAGCTATAGACAAGATAAACAAAGTGTTTAAAGAGGTTGGTGTATCAATGATTAAAGAAAATATATAAAATACCTGATCATCCCGGCCAAAAACCGGGATGATTTGTTTTAAACCTGCCATATTAAAAACGCCCCCTGTAATGAAAAAAATAGTTCCGGTCAGTGATAAAAAAGAATTGGCCAAATTTATTGACTTCCCGCACGATCTCCATAAAAATGACCCAAACTACGTACCTGAATTATTCATCGCACAAAGGGATATTTTAACCACACACCCTTTTCACAAACACTCATCATTACAGACATTTTTGGCATATGATGATGATAAAATTGTCGGCCGCATTGCTGCTATATTAAATAATAATCATAATAAGTTTAACAATGTTAACGAAGGTTTCTTTGGTTTTTTTGACTGCGTAAATGATCAGGAAGTGGCAGACCTTTTATTTGCAGAAGCAACCAAATGGCTGAAAGAAAAAAAGGTATCAAAAATTGTTGGGCCTGTTAACCCTTCAACAAATGAAACCTGCGGTTTGCTGATCAAAGGGTTTGACAGCCCGCCAATGGTTATGATGACCTATAACCCGGAATATTATACAACTTTACTTGATAAAGCCGGTTTCAAAAAGCAAGTGGATCTTTTAGCATGGAGCTGGGATAAGACAAGTTATAACGACAAGTCGGTACAATTACTTGATAAATTACAAGAACGTTTAAAACGCAGTGAGGTCACCATCAGGAAAGTAAATCTTAAAAAGTTTAAAGAAGAGGCTGCTGCCCTGCGCGAGGTATACAACACCGCATGGGACAAAAACATGGGCTTTTTTCCGATGACTAACGAGGAATTTGATTATACAGCTAAAGACCTTAAAATGATCCTTGACCCGGATTTCTGCCTTTTGGCTGAACAGCATGGGAAAATAGTTGGTTTCGGCGTGGCTATACCTGACATTAACCAGGTACTGATCAAAATTAAAAGAGGCCGCCTGTTACCAACCGGGCTTTTCAAACTCTTGTTTGGCAAAAGCAAAATTAAAGGCATCCGCATAATGCTGCTTGGTGTTATAGATGGTTATAGAAAAATGGGTATTGAAGCCGTTTTATATGGCAACATCATCAAAGAATATCGCCGGAAAGGTTTGGAATATGCTGAAGCCTCATGGACACTGGAACATAATGACATGGTTAACCGTGCTATTGAAGCCATTGGCGGAAATCAATATAAAACATACAGGATATACGAAAAAGCGATCTAAGCCTATAATCCCTACCTGTATTTTTGAATATTTGACTGATCTCTAAAAAAGTTGTCCACACCGAAACTGACAATTTTCATATTTTGGTCAACTTTATGAATTTGCTCAGTTGTTTACTGAAAAAATCAGTTCTTTTGAGCATTCTAAGCAAATAAATGGCTATTGCCATAAACTAACAATAACTCGAAAAATTATAATATGAAAAGCAACATTCAACCAGCTGAAGGCAAATTAGGTATTTTGATACCTGGTTTAGGTGCAGTAGCTACCACATTGATTGCCGGTGTTGAAGCCGTAAAAAAAGGTTTGTCCCAACCAATTGGCTCACTTACCCAAATGGGACATATTCGTTTAGGTAAGCGAACTGATAACCGTAATCCCAAGGTTAAGGATTTTGTTCCTTTGGCTGACTTCAATGACATTGTTTTCGGCGGTTGGGACGTGTATGAAGATAATGTGTATGATGCTGCCATGAAGGCAAAAGTGCTTGAACCCGGATTATTGCATGCAATTAAAGCTGAATTGGAAAACGTAGTGCCGATGAAGGCTGCTTTTGATAAAAATTATGCAAAAAATCTGATCGGAACCAATGTTAAAGTGGGTACAAGATACGAACTGGCCCAGCAGGTGATGGCTGATATCAAAAATTTCAAGCAAAAAAATAACTGCAGCCGCATAGTTTTAGTGTGGTGCGGTTCAACTGAAATATATTACGAAGCATCAGAAATACACCAGAGCCTTGCCCAGTTTGAACAGGCTTTGCTTGATGACGACAAACGCATATCACCAAGTATGATCTATGCTTATTCGGCACTTAAATTAGGCATCCCGTTTGCCAACGGTGCCCCTAATTTGACTGTTGATATTCCTGCTATGGTTGAGTTAGCTAAATTAACCGAAACGCCAATTGCCGGTAAAGATTTTAAAACAGGTCAGACTTTAATGAAGACCATACTTGCACCAGGTTTAGCTGCCCGCTCATTGGGTGTTAAAGGCTGGTTCTCAACAAACATATTAGGCAATCGCGACGGATTAGTATTGGACGACCCTGATAACTTCAAAACAAAAGAAGTATCAAAACTGGGTGTTCTGGAAGATATTTTTAAACCAGAAAGTAACCCTGAATTGTATGGTGATCTGTACCACAAGATCCGTATCGATTACTACCCGCCGCATGGTGATAACAAGGAAAGCTGGGATAACATCGATATTTTTGGCTGGTTAGGCTACAAAATGCAGATCAAGATCAATTTCCTTTGCCGCGATTCTATTTTAGCCGCGCCTATAGCATTAGACCTGGCCTTGTTCAGCGATCTTGCAAAAAGAGCCGGTATGAGCGGTGTTCAGGAATGGCTGTCTTTCTATTTGAAATCACCACAAACAGCTCCGGGACTGCACCCTGAAAATGATATATTCAAACAATTAATGAAATTGCAAAATACGCTGCGCCACATGATGGGCGAAGATTTGATCACCCACCTGGGGCTGGATTATTACCAGGACCTGGTTGAAGCATTATAATGCTGTTTCATAAAATAACTTCTACAAGCCTGGGTATCGGCTATATTGGTAAAGGAGCAGGCACGGTAGCAGCCGTTGCCTGCTCTGTTTGTTGGTACCTTGCCTATCGGAACGGATATCAGCCTATTCCATCCCTCCTGATCACCGTTGCTATTACCCTGCTCGGCATCTGGTCTTCTAATGTCGTTTCCAAAATATGGGGTAAAGATCCTGCCCGTGTTGTTATTGATGAAGTTGCAGGCATGTGTATCAGTCTTCTTTTTATACCTGTATCTATAAAATACGTGATAGCTGCACTCATATTATTTCGTTTTTTTGATATTGTTAAGCCTCTTTTTATCAAAAAGTTAGAAAAGCTTTCAGGTGGCTGGGGTATTATGCTGGATGATGTTCTGGCAGGTATATATGCTAATATCATTCTGCAAATCATTTTACTTCTGAAGCTATTTTAGCATCTGTCACAACCAAGTCTAATTTATTAATCATTTGATTAATTTTGACTTTTTGACCACAATAGTCTGTACGAAATTTTTCTATTTTTGCGCTGTATTACAAACTTGTTAAAACTGCTATTATAGATTTTACCCTCACAAAAGGTGGATTGAAAGCAGGATAGAGATGATGATTGTTGGAACTGAATAACGGTCCGCTGTTATACAATATTAAAAAAATGTTGTTGTACCAACTAAAAGAAGTTATATCGCGTAATTTCTTATTAAAGTAATTGTATCAATATAAATATAGATACGTTTTACAAAATCACTGAAAAATGAGTTTGATTATGCGTAACTGCATTAGGCACATGAATTGTAAAAGTATTTATATAAAGACATTTGTTTTAACGTTACTGCTTTTTTCATCTTTAATAACATTTGCCCAGGTAACTAAAGTTAGCGGGGTAATTACAGATGCAAAAACAAAGCAAACGCTTCCGTTTGTAAATGTATTTGCGGGTGACAGTTCTGTTAATGTAACCGCCGATGAAGAGGGCAAATATCATTTGCAGTCCACCAAGCCCTTCAATCAAATAAAAATATCTTATGTTGGTTATAAACCGACTACTTTAAATGTTTCACCCGGTCAGGAGCAAGTGGTAAACATACGTATGGTGCCTATAGCACAACAATTGAGTGAAGTTGTAGTGAGGGCCGGTAAAAAAACCAGGTACCGTAATAAAGATAATCCTGCTGTTGAACTGATACGCCAGGTGATCGCTCACAGAGAACAAAACCGACCGGAAAGCTATAATTATGTCCAATATAAGGAATATGATAAAATGCAGTTTTCCTTAAGCAACGTCTCGCCAACATTATCCGACAGAAAATTCTTTAAGAAATATAAATTCCTGCTTGACAACAGGGATTCCACACTTATTCCGGGCAAATCCCTGTTACCCATCTATCTTGATGAAAAATTAAGTGAGACTTATTACCGGAAGTCTCCTGAGAGAAAAAAAACAGTAGTATTAGGCGAGAAAGGCGTAAACTTTGGAAGCTATATAGATAATGAAGGCCTGGGCCAATACTTTAAACATCTTTATTACGATGTGGACATTTACACCAACAATATCTTCCTGGTTTCTGTAATGTTTTTGAGCCCGATATCTAACTCCGCTCCTACTTTTTATAAATACTTTATTACTGATACTGTTGTTGTAAATAATACGAAAGTTGTTGAGTTGAGTTTCACCCCGCGTAATACAACTGATCAGCTTTTTGAAGGGAAGATATATGTTACACTTGATGGAAATTATGCGGTGCAAAAAGCAGAGTTAAATATTAACAAGAACATCAACCTGAATTTTGTAAACACTATGCATGTTAACCTGGAGTTTGCACAAAACCCGGATTTGCGTTATCATTTAAGCAAAAGCACTATCCTGGTTGATTTTGGGTTGACCAAGAATAAGAAAGGAGGAGCAGTAGGTATTAGAACAGTAACCTATAATGATTACCAGGTAAATAAAGCCCTCCCCGATACCACCTATGATGGCCCGGCATTGATAACGTTGGATGACGCTAGCAGGAGATCAAACGATTATTGGTCAAAAAATCGTTTTGATACGCTTACCAAAGCTGAGTCAAAGGTTTACCATAATATTGATACACTCAGAAGTATGCCATCCTACCGGCGTACTATGGATATAATTACCTTAGTATTAGCAGGCTATAAATCATTCGGACCATTTGAGATAGGCCCTGCCAATACGTTTTACAGTTTCAACCCGGTTGAGGGTTTACGTTTAAGATTTGGTGGGCGAACCACGCCGGAGCTTAGTAAACGCTATTATTTTGAAACCTACGGTGCCTATGGTTTTAAGGATGAAAAATGGAAGGGCTTTTTAAGCGCTACTTATTCGCTTAACGATAAATCTATTTACAAGTTTCCTCAGAATTACATCAGGGCAAGCTTTCAACGCGATATAAAAATACCCGGTGCGGCGTTGCAATTTGTGCAGGAGGATAATTTCCTGCTATCTTTCAAACGTGGCGAAAACGATAAATATTTATATAATTATTTTTACCGCCTGGACTATGTGCATGAATACGAAAGTCATTTTTCTTACAGCTTCGGCTTGAAAAACTGGATACAGTCTCCTACCGGCACTTTGGAATTTATTAATAATGCAGGTGGCGTGCCGCATAATATAACTGATCTAACCACAACTGAGGCCACTGTAGGCTTGCGTTATGCACCACACGAGCAGTTTTACCAGGGTAAAATATATCGCATACCTATCATAAGCAAATATCCTATTTTCGCTATAGATTATACTCAGGGCCTGAAAAATGTTATAGGCGGACAATATAATTATCAAAGCCTTCATGTAAGAGTTGATAAACACTTCTTCTTTTCACAATTAGGTTATGCCGATGCGATATTTGAAGCAGGCCATATATTTGGGCAGGTTCCTTATCCACTGCTTACTATACCACGGGCAAACCAAACGTATGCGTACCAGGTGGATTCATATAATTTGATGAACTTCTTGGAATTCGCTAATGATCATTACGAAAGTCTGAACCTCGACCAGCATTTCAATGGGTTTTTCTTTAATAAAATACCATTGTTAAAGAAATTAAAATGGCGGGAAGTTATTTCGGCAAAAGCTTTATGGGGTGGTGTAAGGGATCAGAATAACCCTTCATTAAACCCGGAATTATACCAGTTCCCTGTTGATTCAAAAGGGCGGCCTACCACGTTTATAATGGGAAGGACACCTTATATAGAAGGCAGTGTAGGTATCGAAAATATTTTTAAATTCTTCAGGGTAGACGTTGTAAAGCGGTTCAATTACCTTGATCACCCGGATATTGCAAAAATTGGTATCAGGGCGCGTGCGGACTTTAACTTTTAATTACATTTGCATAACAAAAACTTATTGCAGCTATGGCACACCAAACATCTTTACGTACTAATGTTCAATTAGGAATATATAAGGTGATAGACCCGGTTGTTAAAGTATTAATAAAACTGGGGTTGACTCCTAACGTGGTTACTACTATTGGTTTCATGCTGAATTTGGGTGTAGCCATTATTTTTATCATTGGGGCAGAAGATGGTAACCGCGGAGACCTCACCTATGTAGGCTGGGCAGGTGCTTTGATCTTATTCGCCGGCTTGTTTGATATGCTGGATGGGCAGGTGGCCAGGCTTGGCAACATGAAATCTGTTTTTGGTGCTTTATATGATTCAGTACTTGACCGCTATAGCGAACTGGTGATGTTTTTGGGTATATGTTATTACCTGGTTGCACATCATTATTTCCTGAGCTCCATATTTGCTTTTATAGCATTGATCGGTTCAATGATGGTAAGTTATGTACGTGCACGTGCAGAAGGTTTGGGAGTAGAAATTAAAGGTGGATTGATGCAACGCCCAGAAAGAGTAATAACGCTTGGCTTATTTGCCATGCTTTGCGGTGTTACTTCGTTATATATTGGTGGTAACTATAAATTGTACGTGCCTGGTATCAAATTTCACATATTTGAAACTATGTCTATTTTCACCTTTCCGATAGTAGCCCTTGCTGTTTTGACAAATGTAACTGCTATCCGGCGCCTGACAGACGCTAAAAAAGCACTTGAAAATAAAAAACAATAATCCCCTTTTAATGCGAATAAGTCTTTTACTATCTTTTTACCTATGCCTTTCTGTGCTATCTTATGGTGCAACCAGGCCGAAAAATACCAGGCTGGTCACTGATGAGAAAGTTGTATATCCTACACCACCCGTAAGCGCCCTGAGTCTATTTTACGTACAGCGCAACACCAATACAAATACGATCATTTATGATCTGAATTATACAAGCGATGGAAAGCTTGATGCCAGCGAGCCTGTAAAAGCCTACTGGATACGATATGCCGAAGATAGCGCCAGGAAAGATCTTAGTTATATTCAACGTAAATTTGCTTATGGCCTTACTTCTAAGGCATTAGCTAACGGCAATTATGATATCAGATTTGTGTCATACAAAAAATTTCCGCTTACTTTAATGAAGACAGAAGACGGAAAATATCATATCTTCGCATTAATTGCACAAAAAAAGGTTATGCTTAACCGTATATTTGTGAAAATTGACGGTGGTACTTTGTGGCTTCCAAGTGTAACATATGTGGAAGTTAAAGGATCTGACCCGGTAACAGGCAAAGAAATAGTTGAACGTTTTAAGCCCTGAAGTGATGAAAAAGAAATATGTTTCCAATTCACAGGAGTCTGTGAGAATGTTTAAAAGCGACCTTCTGGAAGCTTTGTCAAAAGTGCACTACCTTGTTCCGGTATTTATATTTATGCCGGTTATATTGTATTTTACCTACAGGGCGTTTTTCGTGGTAGGTATGCCCATATTAACTTATGCAGGTTTATTTATAGGGGCATTATTTGTATGGACCCTGGTAGAATATATTATGCACCGTTTTGTGTTCCATTATGCCCCGCCCGATAAACCATGGGCCCAGCGAATGCATTTTATCTTTCATGGCGTTCATCATGATTACCCAAGTGATGCCAAGCGCCTGGTATTACCCCCATCAGTAAGTATACCGCTGGCTACAGGTTTTTATTTTTTATTCCAGGCCATTTTACCGGTTAATTATATCTGGGGGTTTTTCCCGGGTTTCATACTGGGTTACCTTTTTTATGATATATCGCATTATGCCATACATCATTTCAATTTCAAGGGTAACATCTGGAAAAAGATAAAACAGCACCATATGCTGCATCATTACCAGGACCCGGATAAAGGTTATGGCGTAAGCTCGCCGCTTTGGGATAAAGTATTCCGTTCAGATTTTATAAAGAAATAACATGAGCGATGGCATCGACCAGGGCCACACAGTTACCTTAAAATCTGTAGTAGTTGTTTCGCTGGTATCATTTGCTTATTTATTATTTTCAGCATTCCTGGTAGATTTCAAAATAGACCAGGTAGTTTTGGTATTGATCTTCAACTGCGCTTTCTATTTATCAGCAGTAACCCGAAAGTTCATACTCGGTTTTTCGATCTTTATCGTGTACTGGATCATCTTTGATTATATGAAGGCTTTCCCTAATTATAATTATAATACCGTACACATAGCTGATATATATAATTTTGAAAAGCACCTTTTCGGTATTCACATCCAGGATAAATTGCTTACCCCCAACGAATACTTACGTGCAAACGGCATTACCTTCCTTGATATTCTGACCGGCATTTTTTACCTGTGCTGGATACCTGTACCGCTTGCCTTTGCTGCTTATTTATTTTTTACCAGGAGAAGGCAGTTCCTGCTATTTTCCATGACCTTTGTCCTGGTTAATTTTTTAGGGTTCATTGTCTATTACACCTATCCTGCCGCACCGCCATGGTATGTACAATATCATGGTTTTGCGTTTCATTCGCTTAAAGTAGGCAATACGGCCGGTTTGATCAAATTTGATACTTATTTCCATGCCGGCATCTTTAAATCAATATATGCCAAAGGCTCTAATGTATTCGCGGCTATGCCTTCACTGCACTCTTCTTACCCAGTCATCGTATTATATTACGGGTTAAAAAATAAACTGGGCTGGGCAAATATATTTTTCTTTATCGTGATGATCGGGATATGGTTTTCAGCAGTTTATCTGAGCCATCATTATGTGTTGGATGTACTGGCTGGAATACTGTGCGCTACTATTGGTATCACCCTATTTAATCTTCTTTCCACAAGGGTCGCCTGGTTTAGCAGGTTTATTGATCGTTACGAAAACATGATAAAATAGCGAATTGGGGAATTTGCTGTACTAATTACCATACTGTTTTATTGCCTCCTCCTGTTCACTTATATGGTCAAAACCGATCATTTTTAGCAATCAAAGCAATCATATCGTCATAATGACAGTGATTTAAGCTTAACCCGTTTATTAAGGCATAGCGTTTGTTATTGAATAGTATCAATCTAACGAATATGTTTATACCTTACGCTAAAAAGATCTTTATATTCTTCATACTTTTTATACCCTCTTATACACTTTTTGCCGCAGCCAAAACCGATAGTACCAACATGGCCGACAGTATAAATTTAACAGTACAGGAACAAGTCAAACTTAGGCCCAGCAATTTAGATAGTCTTAAAAACGAATTGGATATTACTGTTGACGATTCTCTCAAAGCTGCTATATATACGCAGATCGCTACAGAGTATTTAAAATATGATACTGTCAGTGATAAAAAACAGCGTCACGCTTATCAGAATGATGTAATTAAGAATACTTTATCCGCAGTTCATTATTATTCCAGATACAATGATACTACAGGTTTAAGGCTGAGTTTTGATATGCTGGCTAAAGTATACCGTCAACAGCATAAATACCCACAGGCTAAATGGTTTATTCTGCAGTCAAACGCACTTTCCCGTGCTAAAAATGATAACCTGAATGTGATCGCTTCTTTGATCGAATTATCATCTCTTAAAACTGATATAAAAGACTACACACTAGCCATGCGCGATTTGAATGAAGCGCTGATGATCTCGTCAAAAAATCATTACCCGCACCAGGAATCAGAAGTACAGCTTCATTATGCATTGTTATATAATGTGATGAGAAACCATGTCAAAGCTGACATTGCTTTGAAAAGACATGACGCCATTGAGGACAGCATTAAGAAAAGTGAAGAAGCCAGGTTAATGGCAAAAATGAATGCTAAAGACTCATTACAACAGGCCAAAAAAAAATTCTATACGATCAGCAACAAAAAGATTTACAAAGGCAGCTCTTCAAAAAGAATAGCCTCATTGTAATCCTGGTAATCTCTATCTCGTTAGTTGTTGTCAGTTTCCTTTTTCTCTATAAAAGAAAACGCCGGGGATTTTGGCGCAGAAGGGTTAAACATCATCACCACGACCAGCAATAATTCGGCTACAATGTAACATAACTTTAAACCTGTCGTTTACTTAAATGTCTGATGAATATGAAGCGTTTATTGTTTGCAGGATTTGCCGTTATAATTGCACTGATGGCATTTTGCGCCGTACCTAAAAGTGATAATAGTAATTTTAAGCACGAATTTTTGAACCGCATAAACCAAGCCCGGCAAAAGGGCTGTAATTGCGGCACTACCTATTTTCCCCCTGCTCCACCATTAACCTGGAATGACGATTTAGAAGACGCCGCACGTGGGCACGCATTAGATATGTCTGAACGGAGTTATTTTAGCCACACAAGTAAAAATGGCCGTAGCGTATCTGACCGGATTTTAGCCGCAGGATATGGATTCAAAGGATACAGAAGCTATGCGGTAGGTGAAAATATAGCCCAGGGGCAAATGAGCATTGCTGAGGTAATGGACGGCTGGCTCCACAGCGAAGGGCATTGCCGCAACCTGATGAATCCATCTTTTAAGGAAGTTGGAGTTGCAGAAACCGATCATTACTGGGTTCAGGATTTTGGTGGCCGGATACCATTTTCAGCCAAAGAGCAGGAAATGATCAAGAGTGGTAAATATAAGCTGATACAAAAAGATGTTACTCAGGGACATTAATTTGTCACTTCATCAACTCCATCATCCGGGTAAATTCGGGTTGCAATGGAGCTTCGATCATTATTTCATCTGCTGTTACTGGATGATCAAATGTTAACGAGGAGGCATGTAACAACATCGTTGTCATCTCCCACTTTTCCTTAAATAATTTATTCTGCTTATTACACCCATGTGTACGATCGCCAATAATGGGGTGAAAGATATGGGCAAAATGTTTTCTTAATTGGTGCATCCGGCCTGTAGCGGGCGCGGCTTCTACAAGAGAATACCTGGAGGTTGAATGCTTACCGAAAGCAACGTCAAGCTCTGCACGTTTTATTGTACGGTAGTTTGTTAAAGCTTCCTGTAAAGTTCCATTTTCTTTTCTCAACGGATAATCGATGGTGCCCTCATCTTGTGTGTGTCCGCGCACAATTAATAAGTACCGCTTATGGACAAGATTTTCGGCAAACTGTTTCTGCATCATTATTTCGACCGGCTTATCGAATGCAAACAGTAAAACCCCTCCTGTTTTCCGGTCTATCCTGTGAACGGGGTTAACCTTCTGCCCTATTTGATCGCGTAATAATTGCAAAGCAAACTCTTCTGCATCAGCAGCGATAGGCGAACGGTGTACCAGCAGATCATGTGGTTTATTGATGGCGATCAGGTGTTCGTCCCTGAATAAAATATCAAGCATTTATTGATCCTGCTTTTTTTCTGAAGGCTTCTTTTCCATCGGTCCGCGTTTGTAAACGATCAGGCCATTCAGAAAATTACGGAGTAACTGGTCGCCGCAGGGTTTAAAATTTGGGTGTTCTTTATCACGGAAAATAGCACCCAACTCTGTTTTAGTAGTATTAAAATTGACCAGGCTACAAATATGAACAATATCATCATCCCGAAGTTTAAGCGCGACGCGCAGCTTTTTCATTATATCGTTATTGCTCATTATATAGTCGTTTATTCACACAAAGGTAGAGTTTAAAACGCTGACTTGGAACTAATGCTCCATGACTTCGGACTTAAAAAACTACCTTTGCGCTTAAATGTGGGCAGATAGATTAAAATTAAATAAGCAATTAGTTCGTTCGGTTACCGAGGCGGGGTATTTCACCCCTAAAGAGGTACAGGCAAGAACATTGTCACGGATCATCGGCGGACAGGATATTATAACGATTGCCTCTGAAGGAAGCGGTAAAACTACGGCCTACATTCTTGGTGTGCTGATGCGTTTAAAATACGGCTTTGAGGAAGCACCGAGGGCACTCATCCTGGTACCTGATAAAGAGAAAGTACTGGAGGTAATCGCTCAGTTTGAGCTTATCAATAAAAATAAATCGATACGGCTCGTTGGGTTATATACAGAACCATCCATACAGCCTCAAATGGATGCCCTGGCTGATGGGGCTGATATAGTAGTAGCGACACCAGACCGCGCCCGTGCGATCTACCTGAAACTTGGCTTAAACCTGAATAAGATCATGATGCTGGTGATCGATGACGCCGCTGAGATCGTTAGGCTGGGTGCACAATTACCTGTAGCCGAGTTGGCCAACAGCATTATCAAATGCCAGCACCTGGTGTTTACCGAAGTGATGCATGGCAAACTGCAGCAAATGATCGATCCGTTTATGAATATGCCGGCTGTAATTGAGATAGAAGAACTGGGTGAGGCTAAAGCGGAGATCCATGAGCAGGTTTTGTACCATGTACCAAATTTTAAGGCCAAGCTAAGCCTCTTAACCTTGTTGCTTAAAGATTCCGGCCAAACCGGCAAGACAGCTGTATTTGTAAGCACACGATTGAATGCCGAGAAGGTATACAGTCACCTGAAATTGAGCTTTAAAAATGAGGCGGCTATTTTAAACCCGATGATGTTTGAATCAAAAGGTTTTGGGTCGGTAGAAGAATTTGCAGACCAGGATGAGGCAAAATTTTTAATCATTGCTAATGAGCTCACAGGGTCGCCTAACCTCGAAGGCATATCACTATTGATCCATGTTGAAATACCTGAGGATACCGAGAAATTTGTTCACAGGATGATAAAGAACAATATTGACGAGGTATCATCAATTATTTTTGCGACCGACCTTGAATTAGCTTTGGTAAAGAAAATTGAACAAACCATCGGTCAGAAAATACCTGTTGCTGAATTGCCTGATGAAATAAACATTGCTGTCGAGCAAAAAGATAAAAAAACGCTTAAAACAGAAAAAGCAGCTAAAAATGATCTGCCTGAGCGCGGCGGTGCTTTCCATGAGAAGAAGGCAAGCAACAAGAAAGATTATAATTATAGTGCCGGTACCAAGGCAAAGATGAATAAAAAGAAGAAGCATTAACTTATGAATGAGCCATTTGACCTGGAAATAGGCGGGATCACCTATTCCGTTTTCCCTGAAGGTGAAGATATCTATACCATATTTAAAGAAGGTGTTGAGCATGTGCAGATCCAAAAAGATACCGAAGCACATTGGCTTAAGCTTGATCCGCAAACAGAAATGCCGCTTTTTGATAACGACGAAGAAGTAAATATGATCGGTCGCGGTATTGAAGCTTATAAAGCGTAATAAAATTGCTACACAAAATAGCAGCACAACCATTGGCATAAATTGATTGAAATGTTTAGTTTTATTTTTAATAACCCTAACTCATCATTTCACAATCAAAATTATGACCGCTGCAACACAGGCTGACGATTTTCAGAAAACCCCTACCCGCCTTTATTCCTTAGATGCCCTGAGGGGCTTTGATATGTTTTGGATAATGGGCGCCGAAGAAATTTTTAACGGTTTAGCCAAAGCAACCCATTGGGGCTTTTTTGAAGCCATTGCCAACCAATTGACCCACCCTGCATGGAATGGCTTTCATTTGTATGACCTTATCTTCCCGCTTTTCCTGTTTATGGCGGGTGTATCCACACCATTTTCAGTAGGCCGCGACCTGGAAAAAGGAAAAACACGTAATCAGCTTTTATTAAGGGTAATTAAACGTGGACTGATCCTGGTCATATTGGGTATTATCTATAATAATGGACTGAGCCTTAAACCAATACATGAGATACGCTTTGCATCTGTTCTGGCCCGGATTGGTATTGCCTATATGTTTGCTAACATTATCTACCTGTATTCAACAGAAAAATTCCAGATCGTTTGGTTCTGGGCTTTGATAATTGGTTACTGGTTATTGCTAAAATTCACTTCTGCACCAGGCTTCCCGGCAGGTGACCTGACCATGCAGGGCAACTTTGCCTCTTATATGGACAGGACTATATTGCCCGGCAAGTTATATTTGGGAATACATGATCCGGAGGGATTATTTTCTACCATTCCTGCCATAAGTACCGGCTTATTAGGAATTATGACCGGGATTACTTTAAAAAAGACCTCCCTCAGCCAAATGGCTAAGGTGACCAGAATGGCGGTAGTTGGCGTTATTTTTTTGATACTGGCCCAGATATGGAACCTGGATTTCCCGATCAACAAAAATCTATGGACAAGCTCATTTGTATTGAATGTAGGAGGTTTAAGCTTATTGCTGATGGCTTTGTTCTATTATATAATAGACGTTAAGGGTTATAAAAAATGGGCCTTCTTTTTCAAAGTAATAGGCATGAACTCTATCCTGATCTATATCTCAGGTAGATTTATTGATTGGGAATATACCACGAAAGGTTTTTTCAACTGGTTGATTCAGTTAGTTGGCGATCCATACAATCTTGTAGTGGGCGCCATTTGTTATGTAATGATCAAATGGTTATTCCTGTATATCATGTATCAAAAGAAGATATTCCTGCGCGTATAACCATTTAAATCTGACTATGCAAAGAAGGACTTTTATCCATTTATCGGCTTATACGGCTCTTGCACTAACCCTTCCATTAGCAGATGGCTGTGCTCCGTCGACTGAAAAAATATTAGAGCAACCCTTGTTCTTTGCTCATTTGGTTGATGCAAAAACAATCAGCGAGGCAGGGCATGCTTATCGCAAACAGTTCCCTGAAGAGGATAATAAGACCGCACTGACAGGATTGCTTTTGGGAAGTAATAGTACAGACGATAAAAAAAACCTGCAAACTTTATTGAACAATCGGGTTGAGCAGGAATTTAAAACTGGTAAAACGGTAACAGCCAGTGGTTGGGTGCTTTCTGTAACAGAGGCCCGGCAGTGTGCATTATATTCTATTATAAATACATAACGCTTTTATTGATATGCATATTGATGCCAAAACTTTACCCGATAACACCCTGATAGAAGGTGACATTTGTATCATAGGCGCAGGAGCCGCAGGCATTAGTATGGCACTGGAGTGGATCAATACACCGCACAAAGTTATATTGCTTGAAGGCGGCGGATTTGAATATGAAAGCCAGATGCAGGACCTTTATAAAGGAAAAACCACAGGGCAACGTTATTTCCCGCTTGAGTCGGCCAGGCTACATTATTTTGGCGGGACTACAGGGCATTGGGCGGGATTTTGTTCACCGCTTGACCCGATAGACTTTGAAAAAAGAGACTGGGTGCCTCACAGCGGATGGCCGATCAAACGTGAAGATCTTGACCCTTTTTATGCAAGGGCGCATAAAAACCTTGATCTCGGCCCGTATGATTATCATGATACTTACTGGACCGGCAAAGATCCATCCCTTGATTCGCTACCTTTGGACAAGGAAGTGGTATTTAATAAGATGTGGCAATTTAGCCCGCCAACACGTTTTGGTACCAAGTATAAGGACACCATAGTTAATGCGGCAAACATTCATTTATATACTTATGCCAATGTTACTGACATTACCGCTAACGAACATGCGTCAACTATAAAAGAAGTCACTGTAAAAAACTTTGCGGGTAAAACCCATAAGGTAAGGGCAAAATATTTTGTAGTAGCCTGTTGTGCGATACAAAATGCCCGGATGCTGCTGGCATCAAACAAACAGGCGCCAAAGGGACTGGGAAATGATAACGACCTGGTGGGCCGCTATTTTATGGAGCACATTGAGATCAAATCAGCTGAATTATGGCTTACAGAGCCGGAAGTATTAAAGCTATATGATTGGGAATCCGGCAAAACAAAGGCACGGGCAGAATTAGCAATCAACCCGGCAAAACAACGTGAATTGAAGATATTGAACGGAACAGCCTCCTTCACACCATTGGACATCGCGAGGAAACAGCCGGCATTTATAGATGCATGGACGGCAGATACCGCCAAAACAAGAAAAAGAATGTCTAATCTTGATGCGGAAGAAAAAAAGGCACACGATTCCAAAACCGGTTTCAGATCATTCCAGCTTTTTACAAGGATAGAGCAGGCGCCAAACCCGGATAGCCGTATTACCTTAGATACGGAAAAAGATGCGCTGGGCGTGCCGCGTGGCATGCTGCATTGGGTACTCACACCATTGGAGAAAAGAAGTATCCGTACTATCTATGAGCTCATTGGTCAGCAAGTGGGCATCGCTACAAAAGGAAGAGTACGCTTAATGGAATACCTGCGCGATGAAAAAGATATCAGCTGGCCTGAATTTACCGGCGGCGGCTGGCACCACATGGGCACTACCCGTATGAGTGATGATCCCAAACAAGGCGTGGTAGATGCCAATTGCAAGGTACACGGTATCAGTAACCTTTTTATGGCGGGGTCGTCATGTTATGCAACCGCAGGGGCGCCAAACCCAACGTTAACACTGGTAGCGCTGACTTTAAGGCTGTCCGATCACTTAAAGAAAATCGTTTAGGATCAGATCAAACATCAGCCGCATTATATACGATCACCTTTTGCCAGAGGTGGCTGTAGTTTTTTACAAACTCCAGGTGGATGGGATGTGTTTGATAAGTGGCCTGCCCGGCAAGGTCGCTGAAAAACATTAGTTCGGATACAGCCCAGGTATCATCTACCACATCCCGTTTTTCGGTATTTGCCACTATTCCTACACGCAGTTCACGTACAGTTTCAATTTTGGCCAATGTTTTTACCCCAGTGATTAACAGATCACGGTCTTCTTTTGAACCTGGATTTTTAAGCCAGAAAAAAACGTGATGAATAACCGGGTATTTATTTTCAGTTGTATTTAACGGCATTGCAGAAGCAGCCATTATACCTGCGGCCAATGAGGCGGTAGTGGTAATAAATTTTCTCCTGGTTGATGTTTTCATGATGAGATTTGTAAGTTTTATTTGATTAGAATATTACTGCCAGTGTATTAATTATAGCTAAGGTATTAAATAGAAACCATTGCTTTGATAACTCCTGTTTCGGGTTTAATTAAGGAAGGAAATTCTTCTTTCAGTTTATCAAAGCTTATTCTGTGGGTAATGTAAGTCAGCGGGTCAATAAGTCCGTTTTTAATTGAATTGATCACATGCTCAAAATCAACCCTGGTTGCATTACGACTGCTCATTAACGTTCCTTCACGCTTATGGAATTCGGGGTGGCTAAAGCTGATCTCCCCTTTCTGCAAACCTATCAACACGTACCTGCCGCCATGCGCTATATATTGAAAGCCATTATTAATAGCATTTTGGCTGCCGGTAGCATCAATTACCACCGCTGGCATATCACCGTCGGTGATGTCCCTGATTTGATCCAAAGCATTTGCCGAAAGCGCATTAACGGTACGCTCTATTTTTAATTTGTTTTTGCAAAATTGAAGGCGATCCGCATTTACATCCATAGCGATCACTTTTCCACCTGCTATCCGTGCAAATTCCATCGTGCCAAGCCCGATTGGCCCGGCCCCTATCACCAAAACAAATTCGCCTTCCCTTACCTCCGCTCGGTTGACACCATGAGCACCGATTGCAAGCGGTTCAATCAATGCAAGCTCATCATATTTTAATCCATTACTATGCACCAGCGAATAAGACGGAACTGATAAATATTCGGCCATTCCGCCATCAATGTGCACACCACACACTTTTATGTTTACGCAGCAGTTGGGTTTGCCTGAACGGCATGCAATACAGAAACCACAATTGAAATAGGGAATGATTGTTACATCGTCTCCTGCGCTAAAGCCAGAATCAGGGTCAACTTCAACCAGTTCAGCAGCCAATTCATGACCTAATACCCGGGGATAATTAAAATAAGGCTGTGTACCTTCAAAGGCATGTAGATCTGTACCACATATGCCTATTCGTTTGATCTTCAGAATGGCATTACCTGGAGTTAATACAGGTTCAGAAGTGTTCCGGTATTCAAAATTACCTGGCTGGCTGCAAATTAATGTTTTCATACAAATTGCTTAAAGCAGGTAAAATAAAGATTGAAACATCAGTGCAACGGGTAAACAAGACACGCTTTTCATGGATTAAATATAAGTCCATAAAAAGCAGAAATAAAGTAACGAGAATTTTTTTATGAAGATGGTCAATTTTTTACATCAGCAACCCTGATGATAGCCACGTCCATTTTATAACCATCCAAAGGAGGAACCTCTTTAATATCATAAACAAACCTCTTATCGTCAAAAACTGCTATGCACACAGGGTTGTAATATAAAATTACCGGATTTTTATCCCTTATCTTCCATATTTGTTCCTTAAAATCATTGGTCATCCCTTCCCTGAAAGGGTTGTATAGATAGAAAACATTGGCGTTTTCCGGGAAATTATTGAAGATATTTTCGCAACGGATATCAACATTTTTATATCGCGAAAGATGTTGCTTCGTTTTATTCCCTATGATATCGTTTATTTCGTAACCGATCATCTTATTTTTAACTCCCTTATAGAGCAAATAACTTAATACACGTCCTTTACCACACCCAACATCAACAATCACATCATTTTCACCTATGGAATAATAATTGAAAAAAAAGAGATCCAGTTGTTCATATCCGGAATTTGAAGTACTAAGAATCATTTTGTAACCGTCAATACTTGGCGCACCTCCACCTAAAAAGGCTCTTTGCGTCAACAGGTCTATCCGTAGATTTCGCAAGATTCTAATAACATCCATAGTTAAATATTTTTGTTAGAAGTTTAAATTGGCTTTGATTATTGAAAATAATACAAAAGGGATGCCAAATAATCTAACTATAAGATGGAGAAGAAAATAGAGGGGCAGGACAGCCAGTTACTTTCCGATACAAAACTTACTAAATATATTATCAAGCAGGTCGTCAGTAGTAACAGCGCCGGTGATCTCGCCAAGATAATGAAGCGCCTGCTTGATATCCATGGCCAGGAAATCAGATGTTATCAGTGTATCTATCCCCTGTAACAGGCGGATGAGAGCCGACTCCGTTTTTTGCAAGGCTTCCAGGTGGCGTACATTGGTAACCAGCGTTTCATCCGCATTCAGCTGATGTTTAACTGCTGCCTTGTAAATACTTTGTTTTAATTCATCAATATGCTGTTTCTCTTTTGCCGAGACTGAAATAAATTCCGGGTGTACGGTCAGAATTGGGGAATTTTTTACCGCCTGTGTTTCCAGCAAATCTATTTTATTGGCAACGATCAGCATCATAATACCGGTCTTTTGCAGGCTTTCAATATCGCTGTTCAATTCCTCCTGGGTTGTTATTGACGAATCAAAAACATAAACCAACAAAGCCGACTGGCTGATCTTTTCCATCGTACGCTGAACACCGATTTGCTCTATGGTATCGGTTGCCTCGCGTATGCCTGCTGTATCTATTAACCTGAAATTGATGCCGTTGATGTTTAATACCTCCTCAATGGTATCGCGTGTAGTTCCGGGAATATGGCTTACTATAGCCCGCTCTTCATTCAGCAGGGCATTCAAAAGGGTTGATTTACCGGCATTGGGCCGACCTGCTATCACCGTGTTTATACCATTCTTGATCACATTACCCAATTCAAACGATTGTATCAGCTGACCAATAACTTTGGTAATATCATGTATCAGCTGCTTTAACTGGTCGCGGTTGGCGAACTCCACATCTTCTTCAGAAAAATCGAGTTCCAGCTCAACCAGCGATGCAAAAGTCACCAGTTGATCGCGTAACGTTTGAAGCTGGTTACTAAAGCCCCCGCGAAGTTGTTGCATGGCAACCTGCTGCGATGCTTTAGAATTGGATGCTATCAGATCGGCTACCGCTTCGGCCTGCGACAGATCAAGCTGCCCGTTCAGGAATGCTCTTAAAGTAAACTCACCCGGCTTTGCGGAACGTGCTCCATTTTTGATTAGCAGCTTAATGATCGATTCGATAATATAATTGGAACCATGACAGGATATCTCAACCACATTCTCGCGGGTATAGGATTTCGGGGCGATAAATAAAGAAACCAACACCTCATCCAGCATCAGGTCCCCATCCATAATTTGCCCGAAGTGAATGGTATGGGATTCTTGCCTGGTCAGGTCTTTCCCCTTAAAAACACGGTTGACAATCACAATAGCATCAGGTCCTGACAAGCGGATAACACCTATAGCTCCAATCCCGTTGGGGGTAGCAAGCGCGACAATGGTTTCTTCTTTATGCATATCAGTTTATGGCTTGTAGTTCATGGTTCATAGCCTGTATTATTGATTTGCTATGATCCATGAACTATAAGCCAAACGCAAAAGTCGTTATTTAAGGCCTGATTTTTATTCGGTGAGTGTAAAATATTAAATAGTAATTTTGGAGATGAGCATCTCTATTCCTTACGAATTTGTAATGGATTACCTGCCTTCGGATGTGATTGTGAAGCGGATGTTCGGCATGCATTATATCTATCGCGGCAAAAAGATCATGCTTATACTCCGCAAACGCGAAAATGAGCCTGAGTTAAATGGCATCTGGATAGCTGCCAACAAGAAAAATCATGAAAGCCTGGTAGATGAAGTCCCCGAACTTGCCCCTTATTCTGTTAAAGGAGATGACCAGTATGGAAACTGGCTGCTGATCACAGACGATGCGGAGAGCCTGGAGGAAGCTGCGATCAAAGTCTGCGAATTAATAACTCACGGCGATCCGCGGATTGGAAGACCAACACAAAAACCACCGCTCTGACCAATAATTTCTTACTTTCGCTCCAATTATGGTAAGTTATTTTGAAGCCACACTGAATACAGTATCCGTCCATCATATTGGTAACCAATCGCAAAACGAGTTATATGCCTTATCTGAGCAGCCCCTCATATTTAAGGATGAGGTAATTCCACAATTGCTGATGCAGTATTTTTTAAGGCCTTTTGAAAAAACCAACGAAGTTTACCACCTGATGCACAGTAGTGGCGATCTGAACCTAAACGAGGTTCATCACTTTGCTACCGAAGTATTTGAAGATAACACTCGTTTCCATGAAATGTCCGAGCAGGTAGCTAAACATTTATACAAAGTATCCAATCATCCCAATATCAAGCCCGGTGAGCTCTATATGGCCTATTTTAATAAGGTGCAGATAGAGGGCAATCCATTGGATGCGATAGGGATATTCAAATCGGAAAATAAAGAAACGTATTTAAAGGTATATCCTGAACAAGGTGGGTTTGGGATGGACTATGAAGAAAACGCCATCAACATCAATAAGTTAGATAAGGGTGTATTGATCTTTAATATCGAAAAGGAAAACGGCTACAAAGTAGTGGTGATCGACCATACCAACCGCGGACAAGATGCCGCGGCTTACTGGAAGGATGATTTTTTACAACTGAAGATCAGGAACGACAGTTTTAACCAGACCAATAATACCCTGGGCATCTACAAAAATTTTGTTACCCAAAAACTGGACGATGAGTTTGAACTAAGCAAGGCTGATAAGATCGATCTGCTGAATAAATCCATGAAGTACTTTAAGGAAAAGGAAACTTTTGATATGGACGAGTTTACCGGCGAAGTGATCGGTAATCCGGAAGCCATTGCGTCATTTAAAAGTTTCAAGAGCCAATATGAGCAGGAATTTGACAGCCCCATTGCCGATACCTTTGAGATATCAGGCAACGCTGTTAAAAAGCAGCAACGGGTTTATAAAAGTGTATTAAAGCTGGATAAGAACTTCCACATCTATATTCACGGCGATAAGGAGCTGATCGAAAAAGGTTTTGATGAGGGGAAATCGATGAATTATTATAAGGTTTATTTTAGAGACGAAGCTTGAGAAGTTATTGCTTATCTTTATTTATAATAAACCTATCCAATGAAAATTAAAGGCATATGTATTCTGTTATTCGCAACCTTTGTTTTATCTAATTGTGCGACTAAATATGTGCCCAAAATGCCAAAAGGGATTTGGGTTGAAAACAACAATCAATTCACTTTGTCAAAACGCAATAAATTCATGGGTAAGGATTCACTCGTTATCGAATATTTTTCTAATCATAATTTAAAATCTATTGGGAAATACGCCTTAGATAATAATGGTCGGTTATCAGAATTAAAATCTGGCAATTGGACAGAATACTATGAAAATGGTACTACTAAGTCAAAGGGAGAATTCAAAATTGGAACATACCTGGACTGTGGAATAGGTGGATTAGAACGTGCGTATTATAATTATAAATATGGTCTTTGGTCTTATTATTCTTCTAATGGGTCCGAAAAAGCTCGGGGTAAGTATATCATAGGCAGATATTTTATAGATACAAGATGCGAAGGTGGTGACACTATAAATTTTGGATTGACAAATAAATATTGGAAATTTTATAATGCTTCAATAACTGTTAAACCAGAAGAATTTGAAAAAGTAATTAATAATTCAAAGGAATTAAAAACAGTCTTATATTATAGCAGGGAGAAAAAGAAAATGGTGATCGAAGAAGTCTATTCAAAATAGTAACCTGAGTATATTAAGTCAATCTATAAGCCAGCTTCATAAATTCCAAAACTTCATCATTCACATCTTCTTTCTGCAGCATCCTGAAATGGTGATTGAATCGCATATCGCCTGGCACCTGGGCTATCTTCTGGAAACATAAGTTATCAGGGTAAGGCTGTTTAAACGGGAATACTACGTGAATGAAATTTTTACCTAATTGGGTTATATAAACTATACGCTTATGTGAATTGGCTATACCGATCATGGTTTTGGCAGGATGCATGGTAACAGGCCCAACCTTTTGAAACTCATTTACAAAATGATGGAACAGCATCAAAGTATGCTCTGATTTTCCGACTAAAAAATCAGATAGTTCTTTCATATCATCACCCATGTCGCTACTTTTTATTTCAATCAATTATAACCAAAATCAGTGTAATCATAAACCAATCGGTGTAATCCTACTTAAAACTTTTCTTCAATCCCTAATCCAAACAAAGCAAAATCATATTTAACCGGGTCAAGCGGATCAAATTCACGCAGGCGCTCTGTTAACTCAACAGCTGTTTGCCAATCGGTTTGTTTACGGTTGATCAAATTTAGTTTCCGGGCCACCCGGTCGACATGCAGGTCGCAGGGCATGATCAGGTCCGCTGGTTTGAGTTTATTCCAGATGCCAAAATCTACACCGCAATCATCTTTGCGCACCATCCAGCGCAGGAACATGTTCAGCCGCTTGCAAGTTGATTTTTGTGATGGCGAGGAAACATGTTTTTTAGTACGGTGAGGATAATCGGGTAAAGAGAAGAAGTAGGAACGGAAATGATTTAAACAACCTTCAACAACTGAATTGTCACCGTGAGCATAGCGAAGGGTCTGTCGGAGATTAGATTCTTCGCTATCGCTCAGAATGACAGAAGGTGTGAAGGCATCTTCTAATGATTCAAATTTTGAATAGTGATCCCTGAAAAATGCAATAAAATATAATGTATCAATATCATTAAAGGTACGGTGCTTAAAATGCAGCAGCTTTTTTAGATCAGGTTCTTCATGATTGATAATGAAATCATAAGGGGCACCATCCATCAGCGCAATCAGTTCCCTGCATTTATTGATGATGGTAACCCGCTGGCCCCAAGCCAGCGTAGCAGCCCAGAAACCCATGATCTCGATATCCTGCTTTTTGTTGAACAGGTGCGGAATGGACACCGGATCATTCTTTATAAAATCCGGTTGATTGTATTGGGAAACTTTGGAGTCGAGGAATGCTTTGAGGTTTTCTATCATGTTGGTGTGTAGATTCAAGAACCAAGAGTCAAGAATCAAGATAAAAAACATCTTTCTCTAAATACTCAGGTATTGTGCCTTTTCCTGGCTCTTGATTCCTGGTTCCTGGTTCTGTCAGGCTAATGCCTGTTTCAAATCATCTATTAAATCGTCAATATCCTCCACCCCTACACTTAAACGTAGCAAGTTATCTACTACGCCAGCCTTCTCACGTTCTTCTTTTGGGATGGAGGCATGGGTCATTGTTACCGGGTGATTAATCAGGGACTCCACTCCCCCCAATGATTCAGCTAATGAGAATACCTTGAATGAGGATGCCACTCTGAATGTTTCCTTCAGATCAGCTCCTTTTAAGGTGATGGATATCATGCCGCCAAAATCGCGCATTTGTTTTTTGGCAATATCGTGATTAGGATGATCGGTGAAGCCCGGCCAGTAGATCTTGTCTACTCTTGGATGTGTTTTCAGGAACTCCGCAATTTTCCTTCCATTCTCACAATGCGCCTTCATGCGCAGGTGCAGGGTTTTGATACCCCGCAATACCAGGAAGCTATCCATCGGTCCGGGGGTAGCACCGCAACTGTTATAGATAAACCAAAGTCTTTTGTACAGGTCTTCATCGTTCAACATCAATGCACCCATCACCACGTCACTATGTCCGCCGATATATTTGGTTACCGAGTGCATCACAATATCCGCACCCAAATCCATAGGGTTTTGCAGGTATGGTGAAGCAAACGTATTGTCAACCACCAAAGTTAAACTTTTAGTTTTACTGATCTTAGCAATAGCCTCTATGTCAATAATTTGCATAGTCGGATTGGTCGGCGTTTCGATCCAAACCAACTTTGTTTTATCGTTCACATATTCGTTGATGATCTCCGGTTTTGAGAGATCAAGAAAATGGAATTTAATGCCATAATTAGAGAATATCTTAGTGAATATTCGGTACGAGCCGCCATACAGGTCATTACCTGTAATTACTTCATCGCCCGGTTTCAGCAACTTCATTACCGCATCAGTAGCGCCCATGCCGCTTGAAAAAGCAAGACCGAATTTTGCATTTTCCAGAGCGGCCAAACAATCTTCCAGCGCTTTACGGGTTGGGTTTGTACCACGCGAATATTCATAACCCTTATTATCTCCCGGCGATTTTTGCCAGTAAGTAGAGGTCTGGTATATAGGGGTCATGATGGCTCCCGTAGTTGGGTCGGGCTCCTGCCCTGCGTGTATGGCTTTTGTTGCGAATTTCATTTTGTGCTGTTAGCACGGTCCATAGTCGATAGTCAATGGACCATAGTAAAAACAAATTGCTCATAGCCATGGACTATCGACCATTGACTATGGACTTTTAAATTAATATGCCCTTGCAAACAGCACCCTTTGTGTTGAAGGTTTGCCGGTTAAAATACATTTGCCTTCTTCCTGTTTATTGTTCAGCGGGATACAGCGTATGGTGGCTTTGGTTTCTTCTTTGATACGTTGCTCTGTTTCGGCTGTACCGTCCCAATGAGCGGACAAAAAGCCCGGCTCTTCATCCAGCAGGCGTTTAAATTCGTCGTAGGTATCTACTTCCTGGGTGTTTTTGGCCCTGAAAAGGAACGCCTTTTGATAAATATTTTGTTGAATATCTCCAAGCAACTCTTCGATATGATCTGCTAAACCTTCCTGTGCTACCGTTTCTTTGGTTTTAGTATCACGGCGCGCCAGTTCAACCGTACCATTTTGCATATCACGGCTACCGATGGCCACACGCAGCGGAACACCTTTCAATTCATACTCGGCAAACTTGGCACCGGGGCGATGGGTATCGCGGTTATCAAATTTCACTGAGATATCCTTTGCCTTTAATTCTTTAGACAGTTCTTTGACATAAGCCGAAATATTTTCCAGTTCTTCATCATGTTTATAGATAGGAACAACCACTACCTGTATAGGCGCCAGTTTTGGAGGCAGCACTAAACCCGCATCGTCAGAATGTGACATGATCAGCGCACCGATCAATCGGGTAGATACGCCCCAGGATGTAGCCCAAACATAGTCCAGCTTATTTTCCTTATTGGTGAATTTCACATCAAATGCGTTGGCAAAATTTTGCCCCAGGAAATGCGAAGTACCGGCTTGTAACGCTTTTCCATCCTGCATCAACGCCTCGATACAGTAAGTATCCAGAGCCCCTGCAAATCGTTCATTTGGTGTTTTACGGCCACGTACTACGGGTAATGCCAGCCAATTTTCTACAAAATCAGCATAAACTTCCAGCATCTGCTCGGTTTCGGCTACTGCTTCATCTGCAGTTGCGTGAGCGGTATGACCTTCCTGCCATAAAAACTCGCTGGTACGCAGGAACAGGCGCGTACGCATCTCCCACCTTACCACGTTGGCCCATTGGTTTACCAAAATCGGCAGATCGCGATAAGATTGTATCCAGCCTTTGTAGGTATTCCAGATAATGGTCTCGGATGTAGGGCGAACGATCAGTTCTTCTTCCAGTTTAGCATCCTCGTCTACCACAATGTTACCATCCGCGTCATTTTTTAAACGATAGTGTGTTACCACAGCGCATTCCTTGGCAAAGCCTTCTACGTGGCTTGCTTCTTTTGAGAAAAAGGATTTGGGAATGAATAATGGAAAATAAGCATTGCTGTGACCGGTGTCTTTAAACATCTTATCCAGGGTAGCCTGCATCTTTTCCCAAATGGAATAACCATAAGGTTTAATGATCATACAACCTCTTACCGGCGAATATTCGGCCATGTCGGCCTTAATTACCAGGTCGTTATACCATTGTGAATAATCTTCCTCTTTACTGATGATCCCTTTGCTCATATTATATTTTGGTAGTATTTGTTAAATCTGTTATAGCTGCCAAATTTATAAATTTAAACCTTACCTATCGCCTCAATTTCAAATACAACCTATCCGCTCAAAATATGCCATATTTGTACCATCTTACTATGCTGCAACCTCATATTAATTACCAGTTCAAAGCGCCGGTATGGCGATTGGAGATAGACGCCCTGAGCGAAACTATCTTTGTTGAGATAAGGCATCCTGATGATAAAAAAGTGCAGTTCGAAGCGATAAGTCTTGAAAGCGGCAATGTGTTGTTTGAGGGCCTGGAAACCGACGAACGCTGGCTGACCGGCATTGAAACAAGTTATGACGGCGTGCTATTGCTGCATAATTATCAATCCGAAGCCGCGCCGGTGCATAAAGGGTTAACAGCTGTTGATCTTTCCGGTAAAATAATATGGAGCAATTATACACACGCTTTCGATCACCTGTCAGCAAATGGCCCTGTAATTTATGATACGCGGATACAACCCCGCAAACTATTCGTGGCTGATATAAAAACAGGTGCAACGAAAAGGTTATATGAGCCGTCTATTGATATCGAGCCGGATAATTATATCGTTTTGCCCGATGAGATATTGACTGATGTTATTAAGCGGTTGCCCATAACAGTAAGCCCGTTTGGAAATACGGTACATTATCTTGAATACAATAATTTCAGAATCGTATCTTTGCACACATTTGCAGAAGGGGCACTGCAGCAACAATTGTATGTCATCAACAATAATAATGATATCATTTACCATGATTTGTTGAACACCGGTATACAAAAGTTGCAGCCTGAGTCGTTTCTAATGTATAAAGATCATTTGATCTACCTAAAAGATAAGTCGCAATTGAAAGTTTTAAACCTGTAAATACTGTTTTAAAAATTAAAATGAACTTAAAATTATTAATACTTACTATCTCTTTAACAGCCTTTTCTTTATCCGTTTTTGCAAAACCTGTAGCTGATTCAGTGGGTGTAGAAAACCTGGACGGAAAAAAAGTTATCCTTCACAAACTTGATCCCAAAGACAACTATTACTCCATAGGCCGGCGATATCACGTAAGCCCGAAAACCATCATTAAATTTAACAATAATGCAAAAATGACCATCGGCAATATTATTAAAGTGCCTACCGATCGCCCTTTTGCAGAGCCTGAACAGGCAAAAGCTAAACCTGTACATCAAAACAAACCGGTTATACAAGCCCCGGTTCAGCCACCGGTTAGCCAACCGGCTGTTACACCGCAACCTCAGCCACAAAACCAGCAGCCTGCTAATGAGGCTGACAACGCAACTCCAACACAATACAAGGTATCGGCAGGTGAAACATTATATTCTATAGCCAAACGCTTTAATACTACTGTTGAGGATATTACTAATTTGAACGGGTTAAAATCAAATAGTATTAGTCCGGGACAGGTATTGCTTGTCAAATCAAATACGCCTGCAGCCGCATCACAGGCCCCGGCAGATACCCATCCATCGGATACTATTACTGCCAAACGCGACTCCACATCAATGGTTGCCGCACAAGACAGCAGTCACCACATGAACGCCAATAAATTTGGTATTTATGAGAAGGATGAGAAAGGTGTGGCTACCTGGATGGACGATGATGGCCTTGATCCTAACAAGATGCTGGTTTTACATCGCACGGCCCCGATCGGAACCGTCATCAAGATCACCAACGTAATGACCAACCGCACTACTTTTGCCAAAGTAGTAGGCCGTTTTACCGATACAGAGCAAACCAGGGACGTAATCATCGTGATGACCAAAAATGTTGCCCAATCATTGGGTGCTTTAGACAAACGCTTCCAGGTTAATTTAAGCTACGGCGAGCCAAACGAACAATAAAGCCCCAACCTCTAAAGGGGAAATCATTGTGATAAATGATATAAATTTGCGCTCGTATGTATAAACATCATAAAAAGTCCCCTTCAGGGGATTTAGGGGCACCCTTTATTATCGGTATTGCCGGTGGAAGTGGTTCGGGTAAAACCTTTTTCTTAAAATGTTTCCTTGAACACTTTACCGATAACGAAGTTTCACTGATTTCCCAGGACGATTATTACTTCCCTGTGGCCGATAGTATGACAACGGAAGAAATTGCATTGTATAATTTCGATTTACCTGAAACAATCGACCGGAAGCATTTTCATGCGGATATTACCAGTTTGATCAACCAGGAAACTATTTATAAAAAGGAATACACTTTCAATAATCGCGCTGCGGCACCTAAAATCCTTGAAAAAAAACCGGCGCCTATATTGATCATAGAGGGCTTGTTTATTTTTCATTTTAGGGAAATTGCTGAGCTGCTCGATCTCAGAATATTTATAGAGGCAAAAGAAGATGTAGCTTTAGCACGCCGTTTGAAGCGTGATCTTGAAGAACGGGGTTATTCGCATGATGATGTGTGGTATAGATGGGAAAATCATGTAATGCCTGCTTACAATAAATATTTATTACCCTATAAAAATGAGTGTGAACGGGTAATCATTAACAATACCCAGGTAGGCGGAGATATCGTCGATATAATTGAGGAGATATCTAGAGAATTGAGAGAAAAGGTACTGAGTTGATTTACAGGCTGATCTCCGGGATATCACCTTCTATAATAAGTTTTCCGGCGGTTGATCTTTTTATTTGGTCGATGTCTACTCCCGGTGCTTTTTCTAAAAGCTTGAATCCTTTTCCTGGCAAAACTTCAAAAACCCCCAGTTCTGTTACGATCTTTTTAACGCAATTTATACCGGTAAGCGGTAAGGTGCATTTGGGTAATAATTTGGACTCGCCTGCTTTGTTAACGTGCTGCATCGCTACAATGATGTTTTCAGCAGAAGCCACCAGGTCCATCGCCCCTCCCATTCCTTTCACCATCTTTCCGGGTATCTTCCAGCTTGCTATGTCACCGTTCTCAGCTACCTCCATAGCGCCCAATATGGTCAGGTTAACTTTTTTAGCACGTATCATCCCAAAGCTCATAGCCGAATCAAAAATAGCTGAGCCCGGTAATATAGTAATAGTTTGTTTTCCCGCATTGATCATATCCGGATCTTCTTCACCCTCAAATGGAAACGGGCCAATACCCAATAAACCATTCTCCGATTGCAGCACCACATCCATCCCCTCAGGAATATAATTGGCAACAAGTGTAGGTATCCCTATACCAAGATTTACATAGTAGCCGTCTTTTATCTCTTTCGCTATTCGCTTTGCTATTCCTTCTTTATCAAGCATAATTTAATTCTTAATACCGTCGTCTTTGCGATGGTTATTTTCTTCTTACTGTTCTTTGCTCTATACGTTTTTCGTAATCTGTACCCTGAAATATCCTATGCACATAAATTCCGGGAGTATGAACATGATCAGGATCTATCTCTCCCGGCTGGACTAATTCTTCTACTTCGGCAACGGTTACTTTACCAGCCATTGCCATTACCGGGTTAAAGTTACGGGCTGTGGAACGGTAAACCAGGTTACCCATTGTATCCCCTTTCCAGGCTTTTACAATGGCAAAATCGGCATCAAAAGCAACCTCCATCAGGTAATCCTTGCCGTTAAAATTGCGTATTTCTTTGCCTTCAGCTACTTCGGTACCGATACCTGCCGGGGTGAATATGGCGGGCATACCATAACCGGCAGCCATACAGCGGGTAGCTAATGTTCCCTGGGGTATCAATTCTACTTCCAATTCTCCGCTCAGTAGCTGCCGCTCAAATTCCGCATTTTCACCAACGTAGGAGGATATCATTTTTTTTACCTGGTGTTGCTTCAGCATCAGGCCGATGCCAAAATCGTCAACGCCGGCATTATTGGATATACAGGTCAGGCCCTTCACCCCTTTTCTCACCAATGCCGCTATGCAGTTTTCGGGTAATCCGCATAAGCCAAATCCGCCCAGCATCAAGGTCATACCATCCATAATGTCGCGGATAGCCTCATCGGCATTGCTAACAACTTTATTCATATACTATAATTGGTTGGCGGTAAAATTAGCATGATTTCCGGAGTTTATGAATTATTACCCTGTATTATTGATGTGATCTCATTTTATGAAAACAATTAAAAATTTGAACCCTTGTATTTATACATCAAATTATTAATCCTATGATATCTGAAAATAATGAACTTTGGAATGACGAGAAAGATCATTCGGAGCAAAACGAACATGACAAACCTAATGCCTACCGCGTTGAAGATGATGATAACCTGGAAGAAAAAGACCTGAAAACACATTATTTATTTGGCGATAGCAAAGTAAAAAGTACCGATGCGCCGGGTATGGAAGGTCAGGGCATGGGTGGCGAACAATTTGGAAAGAATAACTTAACACCTTCCGGTGACGACAAGGCAAATCCGTCACAAAATGCCGGTTATGATAACGCCTATTTTAAACGGACGCAACCTGCCGAAGAACACCCGGAAGATTCAAATTTCATACCCAAAAACCAGGAAGGTTCCCCGGGGAAAAATAGTGATGAACCCAATATTCCCGGCCCAAATGAGCTTCCCGACCAGCAGAAAGTTGGTGAAGATAACGATGGACAAAAGCCTAACCCGCAACAAAAATACCAGGAGGGCACTGCCGACAATGACGGTCAAAAACAAAAGGGATCAGAAAACAGGTAATTATTATCTTACCACTTTATATTCTGATCAATATAGGCGATCAACTGATCGGCCATAGCCTGTTGTTCTTTTTTGCTGGGATGACCGGGTGTGTTTTTATAAGAGAAAATCAGCGTTGATATTTTTTTATCGCCAATCTGGGCAACTGCTTTTTTTACGTAGCCCAGCCATGGGGAACCATCTTTTACCGCATCCATGCTCCCTAATGCACAAATGATCTGTGCTTTGGGATATTTATCTTTGATATCTTTTACAAAATCGCGGTAAGCTTTTACAATTTGGTCATCTGTTGGGGCTTTATCGCCAAACCGTGCCTTAAACTGGGGGTTATCGGGCAATTTGGTGATCCATGCATCATTTTGAAAAAGGTTGATCACCACAACATCGGGTATATATTTTGAAAAATCCCATTTAGTTTCGGCATCATAGCCCTCCTGGCGGTTATAGAGGTCGGGCATGATCAGCGGGTCCCAGCTTACCATAATACCAATACCACTGCGAGATGTATTATGCAGTTCGGCATTAAAATGACGCGCCGTAATGGCTGCATAACTTAAATACCCATTTTCATAAGGCGGGGTGCCCCGGTCCTGCCCGGTCGTGTCCTCAACCGCATATCCGCAGGTTATGGAGTTTCCAAAAAACTCTATTTTACGTTTTTGCGCAGGCGGAGGAGGCAGCGCAGTAGAATTTCTGTCCAATGCAAACTGGTAAAGCCAGGTTTTTCCCATGGCCCATTCAGTCCGTTTAAACAATTCAAGGGTATGATTGGCGTCCGGTAAACCTGAAGCAAGTACGTATTCTTTTTTAATGCTATCAGGTTTAATTACCGATATCACTTTATCATCAACAATTACGTTCCAGTAATCATTTCCGCCATCATCTTTTAATGTCGCCTTTACACCGGTACCTTTAAAATTGATTTTTACAGAAGTAGCAGGCCATGAGAGTTCAGCCGCGTCATCCTGCATAATAATGCGACCTGAATAGCGGATGTGCGGATTGTGGCTGCCAATAACTATATTTTGAGCGTAGCACGAGGTGCTTGCTACACTAATAAGCAAGGCAAAAAGGTACTTGTTTGTCATCTTGAGATTATAGTAGGTTATTTCAAATATACATAAGTAATCCCATCTCCGCCCCTGTCTGCGTGTTCATCCTCCATCCTGCTTACCGCATCATATTTTTTCAAATAATCGCGAATCAATTTACGCAAAATTCCATCTCCTTTTCCATGTATGATCTTCAAATTACTCATCCCCATCATCAATGCCCTGTCGAGCATTTTCTCTATTTCATACAGCGCTTCATCGCCGCGCTTGCCACGGACATCAATTTCGGGGCTAAAGCTGGCATAATCATTGGTTTGCGAACTAAAACTTTTCCTGATTTCTTTTGGCACTTCCTTTTTGCTCACCTTTTGCACCCGTTTCTTTTTAGCTACTGTACGCAGGTCGCCAATAGCGATGATGATGTTGTCCCGTGCTATCTCCATCACCTGCCCGGTTGTATCAGAGTCTGTTAGTTTAACCCAATCTCCCGGCTTAAGTTCGTCATCGGCTTTATGTACTTTAACAGGTTCCTGCTTAACGGTATTCTTTTGCAGTTCATTATTTAAAGTCTCCCGCAATTGCCGTGTCTTTTCCTTATCTGCATTATTGCTTTTGATATCGGCAATAGTATTTTCCACCAGTTTGTTGGCATTCAGAATTATGTTTTTAGCCTCCTGCTTGGCATCCCGTATAAGCGTCTTTTTATTTTCGTCGAGATAGCTTTTCAGCTTTTCATTTTCGGCAAGAAGGTCATTAACCCGTTTTTGCTGTTTATCAAGTTTTACCTTAGTATCATAAATTTCCTTTTTCTCGCGTTCAAGGTCAACCAATAAAGTATCCACTTTTTTCTGACTGGTGCCTATCTTATTTTTTGCCAGGTTAAGCACTTGCGGGGGTAATCCTATTTTTTGTGCTATTTCAAAAGCATACGAGCTACCGGGTTTACCTACCTCTAATATATATAATGGCCGCATCTCTACATTATCAAAAAGCATGGAAGCATTTTCAATACCCTGAGTATTGCTTGCAAAAACCTTAAGGTTTGAGTAATGCGTGGTAACTACGCCCTTTACTTTTTTGTGATTTAGTGTCTCGAGCACTGCTTCTGCTATCGGACCTCCAAATTGCGGATCAGTACCGGTACCGAACTCGTCGATCAGAATAAGCGTTTTCCCATTAGCCATCTCTACAAAATTTTTCATTTTGGATAAATGGGCGCTGTAAGTGCTCAAATCGCTTTCAATGGATTGATCATCCCCGATATCAACAAATATCTGCTTAAATACACCTACCACGCTGTTAGCCGATGCCGGGATAAGCAATCCTGCCTGGGCCATCATTTGCAGCAGGCCAACCGTTTTCATACACACCGACTTGCCGCCTGCGTTGGGGCCTGACACCACCACCATCCGGGTGTCATCATCAATGCTGATATTAAGCGGAACAACCATTTTCTTTTCTGCCTTAAAGCTCAGCATCAAAAGAGGGTGACGGGCATTATATAGTTTTATTTTAGCCTCATTGACCACACCAGGCATTTCGGCTTCAATATCAATAGCAAATAATGCTTTTGCACGAACAAAATCCAGTTTGGTTAGCAAACTGTGGTAGGATAACAAAAGCGGAACATAAGGCCTTAATTCATCGGTTAAGGCAGTTAATATCTTTACGATCTCGCGGCGGCGTTCAAATTCAAGATCGCGTAAGCGATTGTTGAGTGTAAATACTTCTTCAGGTTCAATATAAACCGTCTGCCCTGATGAGGATTCATCATGGATAAAGCCTTTTATTTTTCTTTTATTTTCTGCCAGCAGGGGTATACACAAACGCCCGTCCCTGATGGTTAACGACCCGTCTGCCGTCCAGCCGTTACTTGAAGCATTTTTGAATATCTGGTCAATCTTTTTCCTCGCTTCCTGCTCAGCCTTAGCTATCGCTGAGGTCAGGTCAGCTAATTCGCGTGATGCATTGGACTTTATTTTCCCCTTCGCATCAATCACCAGTTCTATCTTTTTCAGGATGGCTTTTTCAATGGGCAGATGTTCAAATAAGGCTTCCAGGTTTGGATATTGCCCCGCACGTTCATTAAAATAAACGATCACAGCAAATACAGTCGACAACGATGCCTGAACCTGGAAAAACTCTTCTTCGGTTAAAAACGCCCCTTCTATTTTGGCTTTATTTGCCAATGATTTGATATCGAAAAAGTGATGGATAGGCAGAGCGTCGTCATTTTCGAGTATGCTTTTAAATTCGCTGGCCTGGCTCAGAAACTTAAATACCTGGTCATAATTATTCATTACCTGTATCCGATCAACCATTTGCTGACCCATAATACTAAGGCAATGTGCTTTAATCAGTTCCTTTATCTCGGTGAACCCAAGCTTATCGACACTATTTGACGGGTACAGCATGTCCTTTTAGAAATTTAGGCTTAACAGCAGGCGAAGGTTGTGTGGGCGTAACCTGGTTTGGTTTTTGTTTGGGCAATTTGTTCAATGAATCGAGCCGTCTTTTATTGTCCTTTTGTATTTGCTTCTCGTTCAGTTTATTAACTGAGTCACTTTTAAATTTAATGTTTGCTGTGATCTGCTCATAGATGCTCTGCATTATATCCGGATTAGCTGAATAATATTTAAAGCTTTTCCTGAATTGAGCGGAGTCTGTATGATATTTTTTAAACATGGCCATATATTTACCCATACCATATTTATGCAATGTATCAGGCAGCTGCATTACATTATATAAACTTCCATCAACAATATGTATCTCTGTCAAGAGGCCGATCATACGTTCTTTCTTAATTATATCACCCGGAGTTTTAGGACCCTGGCAGGCGGCCAGAAAGATCAATACTGAGAAAAACAGCTTATTATATTTATGCATTCTGTAATTTAGCGCCATTAATTTAGCAAAACTACGTATAAATGAGCATTGCAGATAACATCAGGAGCTTAAAAAACGAAACCGATACAATAAAAGTACAACTGGTGGCGGTATCAAAAACAAAACCCGTTGAAGAAGTAAAAGAAGCTTATGATGCAGGTCAGCGCGTATTTGGAGAAAACATGGTGCAGGAACTGGTTGAAAAATACGAACATTTACCAAAAGATATTGAATGGCACCTGATAGGACATCTGCAAACCAATAAGGTAAAATATATTGCACCGTTTATCAGCATGATCCAATCTGTTGATAGTATGAAGCTTTTACAGGAGATAGATAAACAGGCGCAAAAAAGCGGTCGTGTGATCGATTGCCTGCTGCAGGTTTATATTGCAGATGAGGAAACCAAATACGGACTTGGTTTTGATGAAGTGATAGAATTGCTACGATCTGAGGAATATACCAGTTTAAGCCATGTGAGGATCAGGGGCTTGATGGGCATAGCCACTAATACCGATAACGAGAAACAGATAAAAGAAGAATTCTATGAGCTGAAAACCTTTTTTGACGGTATAAAGCAAAGCTATTTCCGAAAAGACCCGGCTTTTGATGTATTATCGATGGGCATGTCGTCAGACTATAAGATCGCCATTGAACAGGGCAGCAATATGGTACGACTGGGTAGTACTATATTTGGTCAAAGAGTAATAAAACATTGGAAAAACAATTAGACTCATTTATATCTATTTATGATTATAAGAATTGCTAAAAAAGAAGATTGCCCGCAATTGCTGGACCTGGTACATGAGCTGGCGCTTTTTGAACGTGCACCCGAAGAAGTAACCGTAACCCTTGCCGAGTTTGAAGAAGCCGGCTTTGGCGCCAAACCGGTATGGAAAGCATTTGTTGCCGAAGAGGGTGACAAAATCGTCGCCTTTGCGTTATATTATATCCGCTACTCTACCTGGAAGGGTTGCAGGATGTACCTGGAAGACCTAATCGTAACAGAAAACTGGAGAGGAAAAGGTATTGGCAAATTATTGTTTGACAGACTGTTCCAGGAAGCGCGGGAACTTGGATTTAACGGAATGACATGGCAGGTGCTCGACTGGAATGAGCCGGCTATTAATTTTTATAAAAAATACGAGGCTAACATTGAAGCCGGCTGGCTGAACGCTTCATTATCGAAAGAGCAATTATTAAGTTGATCTGATGGTTTACAAAAATATCCTGTTCCTGATTATCATTTGCAGTATAACAGCCTGCCAATGGGGAAAACCCGGAAAGAAAGAACCGGTTATTACAAAAGATACGCTTAAATACTCCTATAAAACCATTAAGCAAAGGGCCCCTGATTGTGGTGAAAAGCCAGATAGTAGCTGCACGGTTTTTCAAGTCAGGTACCCCATATTTCCGAACCAAACGCTTAATGATACTGTAAAACAGGCTATCGTATCACAATTTCAAATGGATGACAAAAAGCCTGATACCAGTTTGAGACACCTGGCCCAGCATTTTATAAAGTCGTATGAGGAAGATAAAAAAACGGACAACAGACCTGGTATAATTTATTCCTTAAATTCCAAAGTCAAGGTGATCAGGCAGGACTCAAGCTTAATTACATTGGAAGTCGCACAGCAAAGCTATCTGGGTGGTGCGCACGGGAGTGCTACCGTTGCGTACATCAATTGGAATACCAAAACGAATAAAAAAATTCAGCTAACCGATATCCTTATTGATGCATACCAACAGCCCTTAAATAAAATAGCCGAAAGAATATTCAGAAAACAGGAGAAATTAGCCGATACAGCCTCTTTGACCCATGGTTATTTTTTTAAGGATGATCAATTCAGTGTAAATGATAACTTCCTGGTCAATCCGACAGGGTTACTTTTTTACTATAACGAATACGAAATAAAACCCTATGTGGCAGGGCCAACAGAACTGCTGATCCCCTATTCACAAATTAAATCACTGCTGCGGCCCAATACAGTCGTTGCCCAATATCATAAATAATGCTCGTTTTCAAATTTGGAGGCGCATCAGTAAAGGATGCTGCAGGAGTTACCAATCTTGCTCATATTGTTAAAAAATACGATGGTCAGCAGTTGGTGATCGTCGTTTCGGCAATGGGTAAAATGACCAATGCACTGGAGAAATTAACTAAAGCCTATGTTGACCAGGCAACCGACCTTGACACCATTTATTCCGATATCAAAGCCTATCATTACCATATTTTAGAGGACTTATTCGAGCCATCACACCCGGTTTTCAATGAAGTGGCCAATACCTTTGTCGAGATAGACTGGATGATCGAAGACGAACCGCATAATGATTATGATTTCATCTATGACCAGATCGTATCTATTGGCGAATTGGTTTCAACCCGAATTGTTGCTGCTTATTTAAACCAGGAAGGCATAAAAACGCAATGGCTTGACGTACGCGGTTATATCCATACAGATAATAATTACCGCGAAGGGAATGTATACTGGGATAAAACCAAAGCCAGCATCAGCCGGGATATCCCACCTTTACTGGAAAAAAGCGTTGTGGTAACTCAAGGATTTTTAGGAGGAACATCCGAAAATTTCACTACCACACTTGGTCGTGAGGGTTCCGATTATACAGCATCCATCCTGGCATCCTGCCTTGGTGCAGCATCGGTAACCACCTGGAAAGACGTACCGGGTATCTTAAATGCCGATCCCAAGTTTTTCGGGGATACTATAAAATTTAACGAGCTATCTTATACTGAGGCCATTGAAATGACCTATTATGGTGCCAGTGTAATCCACCCTAAAACCATAAAACCGCTTCAGAATGCCCGGATACCTTTACTGGTCAAATCCTTTAATGACCCGGATGCCGCGGGGACAGTGATCAAGGAGTCGGCACATACTACTTTTGAAAAACCGGTGATCATCCTCAAACAAAACCAAGTTTTACTTTCCATATCTGCAAAAGATTATTCCTTTATTTCTGAAGATCATTTAAGCGATATTTTCAAATTATTTGCACAAAACCATGTAAAGGTGAATGTGATGCAAACATCAGCCTTGAGTTTCACCGTTTGTTTTGACTTTTACCAGGAAAGGTTTGAAAAATTGCTTGCAGGGCTTACCCAGGATTTTAAGGTAAAATATAATCATGATATTACCTTAATTACAGTGAGGCATTACAAGCAGGAGGCATTAAAGGAGTTAACTGAAAATAAGATTGTGTTATTGGAACAGATCAGCAGAAACACGGCCCAAATTGTTGTTAAATAATTGAAAATAAAAAAGATACCACATCTTATATATACGAAGACTTTAATATCCCTTTAACAGATCATCGTACACACTCCCGCCGCCAAGGCTGCTATCAAGGTGTTCAGAAAGTTAACGGCGTCATTATTCAGGTAATGCTTTCTTTCTAAGGTAGCGCCTAATACAGAATCGGACAAATTACCTACAGTACCGGCGATCATTATTATTAGGAATGTTCCATCCCATCCAAAGCCAATTGCACATATGATAGCTATTATAACCGAGCCTACTATTCCTATCAATACTCCTTCCAGGCTGATTACACCGTCTAATCCTTTTTTATCTTTTTTTAGGGTGATGATATTATAAAACCTTTGGCCGTAGACCATTCCTAATTCGGATGATAAAGTGTCTGCCGTAGCAGATGCCAGGCCAGCTGCCATCATCAATCTTAATATTTCAGCATGTGCCGGTAAAAAGGAGATCAGTATACCCGTCATCGCAGCTACACCACCATTGGCCAATACCTGTCCGGCATTCCTTTTAGCGTGATCATTAACCGGCTTAAATTGCCGCTTCTCTTCCTGCCGCCATTTAGTAGCAACTGTCCCTAAACTAAAGAAAGCAATAAGCATAAACAGCCCGGTATACCCTGCACCTGAAAAAACCATTCCACCTGCCAAACCACCTGTAATTGCACCAGCAACGGTTAGTTTTTCCTTTTTTATACTGAAAATCACCCCTGTAGCTAATATCAAAAAAAGTGGCAGGTAATAGTAAAACGGCATCGGATGATAATTGAACTCGTAAGCTGTAAAACTAAAAATTCAATTAAGTTAATAGGTTCACAGAATTAAAATTTATTTTACATTTGTACCAAAATAATTCATAATGAAAAAGACCAGTATAGTACTAATTATCGTAGGCGTGGCTGTTATTATTGCATGCCTTATCTATTTCAGACCAGGACTTAATCCGGTTGATTCTGATACCATGACTACTACACCAAGCGGAATCAAAACATCTGAATGGCCATTGTTTATTGGTATCCTGACCACATTTGTTGGTATCTGTTTCTTTTTCATTGGTGTTGCTGACGAAAAAAAGGCAAAAAAATAACTATATAAATTAAGTTTTAAAAAAGGGGATATACCGGTTAATATTAACTGGTATATCCCCTTTTGTATTTTAGTTAATTGCTCTTCATTATCTTTTAAGAAAAAGGTAGCTTTAGGTTTAAATCAGGAAATCGTCTGAAATATCATCAGGCATATTAAACGGAATCATGTTGAACCTTAGCTATATTTCGCCTTGTTTTATCGTTTCTAATATTCAAGATTCGGTATCATTCTACGTAAG
>JBEHXM010000001.1:0-103268 GCA_048498695.1 Bacteroidota bacterium | reverse complement strand
GTCACCCAAAACCATTACCTGCAATCGTGAATTGATCATCTGCGAATAAGCAAGTGCGGCAGTTAGCGTGTTGCGTTGACTGCTGGGTATATTGGCATGATGTCCGCCACCATCACCTGATATTATTGTTCCGCTTGCTGATGTGATTACTGTTCCTCCGCTTGAGATGGTTGTATTCGGGATCAGTTCGGAAGGATAGATCAATTTCACCCGGTCAAAATATCCCTGGAACTTCGCAGAGAATTCACCATTCTTATTTGCCGTTTTTAGTGAAAAGTGCAGATCGGCGCCTAACGACTGATAGTTATATTCGCCTGAATAATAAGCACCAAGCCCAAAGGTATTGCCGGTTTTGGCATTTTCTGTAGTCCAGTCAACAGACGGATAAATCCTCGTGCCGGTTTTAGATGATGCGCCTGTTACCGAAACATACGCCTGTGACGCAGCGCTATGGTAATCAAAACCAAAACCAAGGGCCAGGGTATTTTTATTGAGCTTGTTATTGAGCCAAACCAAATTAAGGTCCAGGCCATTGGCCAGGTCAGTCACGGTTTCATCACCTATCCCGCCGCGTACTGCCGAGTGGTCGCCTGTCTGGTGATAATAACTTGATACCAGGTCAATTTCGTCAACGCGCAATCTTCGCGGATTATAACTGGTTGTATCTGTATTTGATGCTCCGGCAACGGGTTTGTAAAGACTTGTAAATGTTTTATTAGATGGAATACTGTCTGTTTTTGTTTGTGACCATGCATTCAGACGGCATAGCAATGAAAATCCGATAACGGATAAATACACTTTTCTCATATTTATTATTTTCCGTTATTAGTTACAGCCGCAACCACCACCGGTCTTACCACCATTGGCACCAGAAGCAGCTTCACGATAAGATTGAAAATTGAGTTCATTTTTTTCCACTTTTCGATTGGCGAGTGCCATCTCAGAATCCTTAAGGCGGCTCTTCTGGTATTCCTTTAAGTGGACGCAGGATGTTACAGTAGCTGCAAAAAACAGCGCACAGGTAAGTTTCAATAGTTTATTTATCATAATAGGGGTACTTTTAAATTTATATTTTTGGAGGTATACAGGTTGTCGTTGTCATCAATAATAACGGCCTCAATATTCTTCATTTGATCGATCATACCCAGGCCGGCCTGTACGCCCATTATTGTGACAGGTGTTGCCATCGCATCCGCTATTTCGGCATTGGTAGTTATAATCGTGACACTCTTTATCCCTGATACCGGAAGGCCGGTACGGGGATTGATGGTGTGCGAATACCTTTTCCCATCGATAATTACATATTTTTCATAGCTTCCCGATGTGGCAACCGCCATGTTGCTGATATTCATGTAAGAGAACGCTTCGTCTTTGAAATTTGGGTTAGCAATGGCTATCGTCCATGGACTGCCATCGGGCTGAAATCCCCAGGTTGTCAAGTCTCCTGATGCATTCACCACACCACTATCAACACCGGCAATCTGCATAAGCAGCTTTGCACGCTCTGCGGCATAACCTTTTCCTATCCCGCCAAATCCTATCCGCATTCCGGTTTTAGTAAGAAAAACTGTACAATTTTCCTCGTTCAAAACAATATTCCGGTAATCGATGAGGCTTACCAATGCCTTAGCTGTTTCTTTATCAGGCAACTCAGCCATATGCTGGTCGAAGTTCCACAAGCGCTTGTCAATCGATCCATAAGTAATATCAAATGCCCCCTGAGTGATAGCAGAGATCCTGATCGACCTCTTGATCAAGTCGAAAGTTTCCCGGCATACTGCTACTGGTGCAATTCCTGCATTTCGGTTGATCAGGTTGGTTTCGCTGTTGTCATCAAACGTGGTCAGTAGTTTTTCTATTCGTTGTATTTCTTGAATCCCAATGTCGATTTTTTCGTTAGCCCAATTTTCATCGCCGGTTACAACACTGATCTCAAAATGGTTCCCCATCAATTTACAGCTTCTTTTCAGAACAAATCTTTCAACCATTAGATAACAGGATACTAAATTTTCAAACACGGATGAAACGTGATTGTAAAAACAATATTACAAGGAGACTTTGTAGTTCAGATGAAAATTGAGTCTACAATCGAATTTTTCAGAGTTAAAATTGCTTTTGAATCTTCGTTGCAACTATTCAAAATGTAGCTATCTCGAATGTAAGAGGCTCTTTGTATCACTTATTTGCTGTAAGTTCTATTGTCTTATTAGTATATTTCGACGGGCATTTCATTAATATGCGTGAAGCATGAAACACCTTTCCCGACATCTGTCCGGTTAATACGATCTGCTCCGACCGCTCAAAATCCTGCGGCTTCGTGCCAGTGTAGGCCACCTGACATTCCTCGCCATTTTTATCGACCATAAAAAAGGAAAACAAGTTGGCATCCTTCACGGGATCGTAAACCAGAGGCTTACTTTTATCCAGTCGTCCAATGATATGTAACTCAGCCCTCGTCGAACGGGCTTCGCTGAATGAGCCGTAAGAGCTCGAATTTGAATAGGTGCTGATGATCACTGCGATCGCAATCGATATTATCAATATAGCCAAAATCGATCCTTTTTTCATATTACAGGTAATTCACGATATTACTTTTATTCAGAATATTTTTGTTGCAATTTAGCATCTGCTTAAGCGTCCTGTAATAACCGTCATCATTCTTTACTATGATATTCGTCACCTTTTTAAACACCTTATTTATCTTATTTTAATCGTCATGGAAAATGCCGCCTTATTAAAAGCCATCATAGAAAATGCAATAGACGGGATCATTACAATCAGCGACCGTGGGATTGTTGAAAGCATAAATCCCGCCGCGTGCGCTTTGTTCGGTTATTCGACTGAAGAAGTTATTGGCAACAATGTCTCAATGTTAATGCCGCCACCGGATAAAGAGCGTCATGATGGTTACATAGCGCGTTATCAACGAACCGGGGATCCGCATATTATCGGGATTGGCAGAGAAGTTACGGGCTTGACAAAGGATGGCAAAAGATTTCCCTTTCGTTTGGGCGTAAGTGAAGTGCAATTTTTAGGCAGGAAGGTTTTTGCCGGTTTTATTCATGATTTGACGAAGCAAAAAGAGGCGGAAGAACTTGTAAAAGAATATACGTTACACCTGGAGGAGCAAATTGACGAGCGCACAAGATCTCTTAAAGAATTGGTAATTGAATTGCAGGAATCCAAAGCCGAAGTAAGCCTGTCCCTCGAAAAGGAAAAAGAACTGAGTCAGCTCAAGAGTCGTTTTGTTTCCATGGCCTCCCATGAATTCCGGACACCGTTGAGTGCAGTGCAGTTGTCGGCTGTCCTGATCGACAAATATGCGCAGCCGTTCCAGAACGACCATATTACCAAGCACGTCGCTAAAATTAAAAGCGCGGTCGGGAATTTGACGGCTATCCTCAACGACTTTCTATCTCTTGAAAAGCTGGAAGCGGGGAAAGTCGAACCTATTTATAACAGCTTCGATCTGGTTAAACTCTCTGAAGAGATCACTGAAGAATTACAAATGGTTACCAAGCAAAACCAGAATATCATTTACCAGCATACCGGGACGACCAGCATGGTTACATTAGATCAAAATCTGTTAAAAAGTTGCATTGTCAACCTGATAACGAATGCGATAAAATATTCCGGCGAAAACACATTTATCGAATTTAATTCTGAAATTGGCGATGGGAATTGTATGATCACCATTAAGGATAACGGCATCGGCATTCCTGAAAATGATCAAAAACACCTGTTCGAAGCATTCTTCAGAGCGCACAATACGGGGAACATTCCCGGCACTGGTTTGGGGCTGAATATTGTTGCCAGGTATACCAGTTTAATGAACGGCAAAATAGAATTCAAAAGTAATATTAACCACGGAACCTTATTTATTCTTTCATTTCCACTATCATGAAAAAGCAGATCCTGATCATTGAAGACAACAACGACATACGGGAGAATGTTGTTGAAATACTTGAACTTGCCGGCTTCGGCGTGCACCAGGCCGAAAATGGAAAAATAGGCGTCGAACTTGCCATGAAACATATACCCGACGTAATTTTATGTGATATCATGATGCCGGAATTAGATGGTTATGGAGTCTTGTACTTATTGAGCAAGAACCCGGAGACATCCGCGATCCCTTTTATTTTTCTGACCGCAAAAGCTGAGAAAGTGGATTTGAGGAAAGGTATGGAGTTGGGCGCTGATGATTATCTGACAAAACCCTTTGATGATATTGAATTGATGAGTGCTATCGAGAGTCGCTTAAAGAAAAAGGATATACAGCAAAACTTCTACAGCAAGTCTCTTGACAAACTCGATAACCTGATCGGGAAAGGAGATGGAAAAGGGGAACTGAAAAAGATTATCTCAGAGCGCAAGACCCGGCAATTTAAGAAAAACCAGGTTATTTATTACGAAGGTGATAAGGGAAATGGCCTTTATCTGATTTTCAATGGTAAAGTAAAAACTGCTAAGCTGGCGGAGGACGGGCGAGAGCTGACCACGGGAATGCTGGGTGCAGATGATTATCTTGGTGTGCATGCTATGCTTACAAATGAATCTTATAATGATACGGCAACCGCAATCGAAGACTCCAATCTTTGTCTGATCCCCAAGGAGAACATAGATCAGCTATTGAATTTATACCCCGATGTCGCTAAAGAATTTATCAAATTGCTTGCCAATGATATCCGGGAAAAAGAAGACCAGCTATTACAATTAGCATATTATTCCGTTCGAAAGAGAATGGCCGAAGCGATTCTGAAATTACACAACCAATCTGGCCAGGATTCCGAGGGATTTAAGATCACGCGGGAAGACCTGGCCTCTATCGCCGGCATGGCCACTGAAACGGTAAGCCGGACTTTGTCGGACTTCAAAGATGAAGGATTGATCGAGAAAAAAGGAAGCGTTATTCGAGTTCTGGACCTGACAAAGCTCGCTAAGATGAGAAACTGACCAAGATCACTTTTCTGACTGACTTTCCTCATGGTTCTGGCGGCCCCCCTCCCATAGTTTTGTAAAACAAAATATATAGGGATGAAGGTAGTTGCCTACAGTATAAGACCTTTTGAAAAGGAGTATTTGGCCAAAGCCAACCAGAAAAAACACGATATTACCCTGATATCGAATTCGTTAAGCCTGGAAACAAGTGTCTATGCCGAAGGCAAAGACGCAGTGATTGTCTTTACAAATGATGACCTTTCTGCCCCAGTTATTAAAAAGCTGGCGGATATGGGTATTAAGTATATTGCGACCCGCTCCTCGGGAATTGACCACATTGACCGCGACGAAGCCGCGAAGTTCCACATCAAGTTGTCAAATGTCCCTTCCTATTCTCCCCAGGCAGTTGCGGAGCACTCAGTTGCACTTGCTTTTGCGCTGAACCGTCATATCATCCAGGCTGATAATCATAGCCGGCAATTTGATTTCAGAAATGACCAGCTCATCGGTTTTAATTTCCAGGGGAAGATCGTTGGAATTATCGGGTTAGGCAGCACCGGCGCTGCAGTTGCCGACATTTACCATGGCATGGGCTGCAATGTGCTAGGCTATGATATAGCACCTTCGAAAATTCCATCTTACGTTAAGTTAGTAGGATTAGATAACCTGTTGGCTAAATCCGATATTATTTCCCTCCATATCCCTCTAACGCCGGAAACTGATCAGCTGATCAACCAGGAAACAATGGCCCAAATGAAAGATGGGGTTATGCTGATCAATACTTCGCGGGGTGCGCTCATTAATTCTGTCGACGCACTTAGTGCACTTGAACGCGGGAAAATAGGTTATTTGGGTCTCGATGTTTATGAGTATGAAAAAGGCTTGTTTTTTGAGGACCATGAACATGACAACGTTAAGGATCACTTACTACAACAATTAATGGGCCATACTAATGTAGTTGTAACACCTCATCAAGCTTATCTGACAAAAGAAGCATTGCAGGAAATTGCAAATCAAACGATCAAAAACCTTGACCTGTGGCAAGCCGATAAATGCGTCGGAAAGGCCTGCATCTGCAACAAGGATTGCAATAATACAGCGAAAAAAGCCGCGCAACACACTACTCATGACTAACGAAATAAAATATACCACCCTCCAGGAAAAATACAATGTTGCCGCACCTCGGTATACCAGTTATCCTACTGTTCCTTATTGGGATCAGTCACTTTTCAAAGTGGAAGGCTGGAAAGAAACTGTCAAAAGATCTTTTGACGAAACTAACGCGGAAGAGGGCATCAGTTTATACATCCATTTACCATTTTGCGAAAGCCTTTGCACTTATTGCGGCTGCAATACCCGGATCACAAAAAACCACGCGGTGGAGGAACCTTATATCAAAGCAGTTCTGAGTGAGTGGAAAATGTACCGGGATGTTATGGGAGGCAAGCCTGTTATCAGGGAAATCCACCTGGGGGGCGGCACGCCAACCTTTTTCAGTCATGAAAATTTAAAGCACCTGATTACCGGTATTCTCGGAGAAGCACTCATTCATCCAAAGGCAGAATTCAGCTTTGAGGGGCACCCTGCGAACACGACAGCAGAACATTTACAAACTTTGTACGACCTCGGTTTCCGCCGGGTTAGCCTTGGAATTCAGGATTTTGATCCAAAGGTGCAGTTCATCATTAACCGCATCCAAAGCTTTGAGCAAGTAAAATATGTGACCGAAGCAGCAAGGGGGATCGGGTACAGTTCCGTTAATTACGATCTGATTTACGGCCTTCCCCTGCAGACCCTGACGGGCTTGACCAATACCATGATGCAAGTTGCCGAGCTTATGCCAGACAGAATCGCATTTTACAGCTATGCCCATGTACCATGGATCAAACCGGGCCAAAGAAAATTCACAGAAAAGGACCTGCCCGACACCCGGGAAAAAATACAACTTTACCATGTTGGACGTGAGTTATTGAAAGGTTATGGGTATCTCGAGATAGGTATGGACCATTTTGCCCTGCCTGGAGATTCACTTTTGCTTGCAGAAAGTTCAGGAAACCTTCACAGAAACTTTATGGGATATACGCACCAGCACACGCAATTACTGATTGGCTTGGGCGTATCGTCAATAAGTGACTCTCTCTATGCTTTTTCCCAAAATGTTAAAACCGTCGAGGAATATCTTGAAATGGTTAATTCAGGAGAGTTACCGGTTGTTAAAGGGCACCTGTTAACCGATGAAGATTTGGTGATCCGCACTCATATACTCAACATTATGTGCAAAGGTGAAACCCATTGGAATTATCATAAAAATGTCTCAGAATCCCTATTTGAAGGCATTGAGCGCCTGCAGCAATTGGCGGACGATAATTTGATCGAGTTGAATTCCTGGAGTCTTAAAGTCACTCCGATAGGCAAACGCTTCCTTAGAAATATCTGTATGGCCCTGGATGCGCGTTTGTGGGAAAACAGGCCTGCCACACAGCTATTTAGTATGGCGGTCTAAGTGCTAAGCTTCATAGAAAATGCTTATCTTTGATTGACTCCTTTTTACTGATGATAAATCAGGTGTCCTTCCTCACTTTTAAATCGGCGTGAAAAAAATTCTCATCATCGAACATGACCTGGATGTGCTGGATTTATTGCAATGCCTCGTAGATGATCTTGGTTTTGATGCAGTTAAATTGAACAATGTCAAGACGATATCCGAAATCGTCCACATCTCCCCGGACCTCATCCTGCTCGACAACTGGCTCGACCCCGTTAACGGAAACTCCCTTTGTTTACAAATCAAAGAACACCCTCCAATTCAAAAAATCCCCTTGATTCTGTTATCAACATCTCATGATGTCAGGCAAATTGCTGAGAAAAATCAGGCAGACGGCTTTTTAAAAAAGCCTTTTGAGATTATTGAACTGAATGAGATGATCAGTAGTTACCTGAAATAATTCCCGCCAAGCCATAAAAATACTGCCGGCAATCTTCATCGCCGGCAGCCTCATAAATCAAACAAACAATTATGTATTTAGGGGTATTAAATTAGAATGATACATTTAGATTATAAAAATAATAAGCATTAATGTATGTAATATGATGCTCAATGCAAATAGGCTCAGCAATACGCGGATGCCAGAGCCGCCCATGCCGGCAATTACATTTGCAAAGAACAGGATCATGGTAATCGCCAGGACAACTATGGGCGCATTAAAATAAAACATCAGTACAGCCGGAATCGGCAGAAATAATATCCCCTGGACCATCAATGAAAGGAGGAACCAGCCAGTACGGTACTTCGACTGACTGTCTGCGAAGTCCATGAACCTGTTCCATTTGTTATCTTTGTTTTCTGTTTGGATCTTATCCGGCCAATGCGAAATTCGATCAAGAATTATTGTATTCATGTGTATCGTTTTTATTAATACAAATTTGCCTTTAAAAACATACCTGCACCATGACCTAAAACCCGAAAAAACATGATTGTGATCACTATATAAATAGCTTCAGGATTCATTTATATCATCCTGCGGAAAGCCGTGGCGAATTTGCCTGTACATTCTTTTTATTTTCACCCGAAGAATGTCATAGGCTAATGCGAATACAAGAAAACCAGCGGGAAGCAGGAATGAATGAAACCTCAGCAATTGAAACAAATAAGCGCCGCTCACAGCGCCTGCAAGGAAGAACCCGATGATTGCCAGCCGTAAACGGATTCTTGGGATGACGAATTTGATATCATGCGCTTTTTTGGAGATTAATTGCGCCAGTTCTATGCCTAAGTCGGTAAAAGTTCCGGTCAGGTGAGTTGTCCGGACAACGGAGCCCGAAACAATGGATACGAGGGAATTTTGCATCCCCATGGCAAAAAGCAGGCTTCCCGCGAATAACTCTTTGGCAATCAGGCTGCCATCGTAATACGTACCTGAAAATGCAACACAGCAAAGTATGATTATCTCGATGATAATTGGTAATGCATAAGAAAACCTTTGATTCCGGCCAATCCGGGACACGACAAAGCTGGAAATAAAAGCGCCTCCCAGGAACAGGCACATCCATAGGGCTACTACTCTTGCCGTTTTCCAGTCCTGCAATGCTAAACGTTCCGCAAACAGCGCGGCGTGACCGGTTACGTTGGTTGTGAGGACAGAGAATGCCAGGAAACCGGCAGCGTTGACAAACCCGGCTGTAGTCCCCAATAACGAAGCTAACCAAACATTGTGTTTGTCTGTCCTCTTCTGGCCCTGGTGCCTTAACATACGCCCACGGATATACCAGCGACAGGGTGCAGGACTAATGACATATACTTACCCCAACAGTTTGCTTCGGCGGGCTCAGATAAGGAATATTCAAATCGAGTCCGCGCAGTATGAACCAAAAACCCAGGCAAACCATGAAATAGGGCATCATTCTATTGATCCGGCGTCTCAGAGGTACCCCAATAAAACCGGAACTAACAGTAGCGATCAGCATTAAAGGGAATGTACCCGCCCCGAACCAAAACATGAATTGCGCAGAATCAAGTGGTGAATTGGTATTGATTGCGCCTGCAAGGGCAAGATAAACAAACCCGCAGGGTAAAAATCCATTGAGCAGACCAACCACGAAATGCCCGGCATGGTGGGTCAGTGCATAACTTAACAAACGGTTGAAAGGCAGTGTGATACTGGCCATCATGCCGTTATTCTTCAAACGTATTTTGAACAACCTCGCAAAAGCTGCCATGATGATTAACAGGCCGCTTGCGAGGGTCACCCCTTGCTGAAGTCCATATAACCAAAGCTGTTTACCGATCAGACCGATGAGCAATCCTAATAAAGTATAGGTAATGACCCGGCCGAGGTTATAAATAAACTTGTCCGCCACGACGAGCCACCACTTATTGTTGACTACAGGCACCGCAAACGCAAGCGGGCCGCACATTCCAATACAGTGAATGCTGCCAAACAGGCCAATAAAGAAAGCTACCTCAGCGTTTGTCATTTGATGAATACTTCCTTATGATATAAATAGCTTTTGGAATTGCTTTTCCAATCCAGAACTAACTGCCACTGCCCTTTGTTCAGTGAGGAAATAGGAAGCTCAATCTCCCTTCCTGTCCCGCTATCCAGCTCGTAAGATTTATCCATCAGGTTATCGGAAGGACGAACAAAGTTTATTTTCCCCTTAACCGGTGCATTAAAAGTTAACTTAATCATATTGCCGGCGACTTCGACCAATGGTTGTGCGTGGTCCAGTGCGACCTGCCTTTCATGGTTGTAATCCTGATTGAAAGTGAGCCCTTTCTCATAGTACTGATGATCGTAATCGTCGGTGGGACTCATGAACATCAAAACGCCCATTGCCGTAATAAATAATACAAACAACCCCATTCCTATTATTATTCCTTTTCCCCAGTTCATAACTTAATCGTTTATTGGTCCTACAAAATTGGTGCTTACGGTCTGTATAATTTTATGATCACAGATCAGCTGAAGCTGAACATCGGTTTTTGCCTCATGGATATTTTTTGCCGGAATGATGACAAAAAAGACCGTTTTTACTGACGCCCCTTTCCCTATTCCAGTCGGCGCCTGAATGTATTTGATCTTTATCGCCGGGTCTTCGGCCTTTAAAATTATCGTTTTGTTTAAGTTCGATTTATTGATGATCTCTGCGTTGTAAATATTACTAATGTTTCCGCCCGGCTGTTCCTGGTAAAGCATCCCTGCACTGCGCATCACGGTCATATCCATATCTTTCCTGCTGAAAATGAAATAGGATAGTATCCCGATAAGCACAGTGATAACTGCGCTGTATCCCATCATCCTCACATTAAAAGTTGGCTTCTGCTTTTGATGGATCATGTTCTCTGAATAAAAGCCGATCAGGTTGAGGTCCTTGTGGATCTTTTCCATGACACCATTGCAGGCATCGATACATAGCGTACAGTTGATGCATTCTAACTGTGTTCCCTTACGAATGTCAATGCCGGTGGGGCAAACGTCCACACATAAGCCGCAATCTACGCAATCGCCTTTCGCAATAGCCGGGTCCGCCTTCCTGTCCAGCTTACCACGCGGCTCCCCCCTGACATCATCATAGGCGACTACCAACGTATTTTTGTCGATCATGACGCCCTGCAACCTGCCGTATGGGCAGATTAGCGTACAAACCTGCTCCCGGACCTTACTGTAGACCATGTAAAAAACTAGCGTGAAAACCCAGATGCTGCCGAAACCTACCAGGTGTGCGGAAACAGGTTGGGTGATGATGCTGATCAGGCTTCCGCTGCCAATGATGTACGCCAGAAAAGTATTTGCAATCAGAAATGAGATCAGGATAAAAATGGCATGCTTCGCCGTTTTTTTAATGATCTTCTCACGGGTAAGCGGCCCGTCATCCAGCTTCTTGCGCTTTTTGGGATCACCCTCGATCCATATTTCAATTTTCCGGAATACCATCTCCATAAATATGGTCTGAGGGCAGATCCATCCGCAGAAGATCCTCCCAAAAGCAATCGTAAAAAGTACAATGCAGACCAGGAAGACCAATGAGGCAAGTACGAATATAAAGATGTCCTCCGGCCAGAACACTTGCCCGGCAAGTACAAATTGGCGGTCGATCACATTTAGCAGCAGGAAAGGCTGGCCATTTATGCGAAGAAATGGCCCGGCGAAAAAGAACAGCAGGTAAAAGTAGCTGATGATACTCCGCCATTTATAAAGCGGGCCCTTCCGCACCAACGGGTATAACCATCGCCTTTTTCCATCCTCCTGTTCTGTGCCGGTAGTTCTCATTTGCCAGATTATTTAATATTTGCGCTTACCAAGGCTTTTTTTACGGGCGCGTCTGCGTCAGTTTCCTTCGTTCCCTGGGGCTCCTTGGCACCTGCAGGGTTTGTGCCATGTAATGATTTAACAAAGTTGGCGACATCGGAAATCTGCTTAGCTGATAATTGCTTTTCCCAGGTTGGCATTCCTTTGGCCGGCACACCGTATTTAATTGTTTTAAAGACCTCGTTGATCTTTCCGCCATGCAGCCAGAAATCATCAGTTAGGTTGGGCCCGACGACTCCCTGCGCATGTTCACCATGGCACGCGGCACACGTAGTTTTGAATATAGCCTGGCCTGCGGCAATAGTTGCGGGATCGGAAACCAGCTTAACCGAATTTTCATCTACTCGATTGGCCTGCTTGCTCAGGAACTCTTTTTTGGCGACATCGGCCTGCGCCATCTCAGTTTTATATTCAGCATATTGCAGTTGACCAATACCAAATACATGGTAAATGAGCAGGTAAGATACGGCGAATACGATAGTGATATAAAATAGGTACATAAACCAGCCCGGAATGGGATTGTCCAGTTCCTGGATGCCATCATATTCATGGTCCATCACTAATTCTTTTTCCTGAGAGAGCGGCTTTAAGGATAGCAGTTTATTCCATACCTCTCCCTTCGGTTTCTTCTCTTTTTTCGCAGGTTTAAACTCGGCAAGGATCTCTGCGTCAGAATATCCTTCGCTCTTCATGATGATCCGGGTAAGGACTTTAAAAGTCTTCAGCAAAACAAGCATCACAACAATAAAAAGAAGTAAGGCAAATACTATTGCACCATATCCGATGTAATTTTGCATTTGCGGTGTCATCAGGCTATGATCATCTTCCGCAAAAACGGGCGTGATCAGGATGGCGAGAGCCATCGTTAAAAGTATACGCAGGTATTTCATAACTGTGCAGTTTTAGGGTTGTCAGGGTGTCCGTCCTCCAATGGCAAGTCGCTCATGTATTCGACATGTTGTTTCTTAAGCCGGATGAGCAGGATAGTTACCACGATAAAGAATATGAGGAATATCCCCAGTGAAGAAAGCAGGTAAACCTGGTTTCCGTTAATGTGTTCTGTAAATTGCCTAAACATGATTGTAATTATTTAGAGGTATTTTCTGCGGTTTTATTTGCTTTAATGTCGGTTCCCAGTCTTTGCAGATAGGCGATGATCGCGACGATTTCCTTGTTGCTTTTCACCTTGATATGGTCTTTTCCGAGGTTATCTGCGATCCCCTGCGCCTGCGCGTCCAGTTCTTTATTGGCAATCTTTTCATACCCCGGTGCATAAGGCACCCCCAGTTTTCGCATTGCATTTATTTTCGCGACGGTGGTGGTCGTATCGAGGGATTGGGTCAACAGCCAATCATAATTCGGCATAATACTTCCCGGCGACATTAAACGCGGGTCCATCAGGTGGTTATAGTGCCAGGAGTTACCATATTTCCCGCCCTCTCTTGCCAGATCGGGTCCTGTTCGTTTTGAGCCCCACAAGAAGGGATGGTCATATACGAATTCACCGGCTTTGCTGTACTCTCCATAGCGCTCTGTTTCGGAACGGAATGGTCGCACGGTCTGAGAGTGACAATTGGAGCAGCCCTCTCTGATATACAGATCCCGGCCCTGTAATTCAAGCGGCGTATATGGTTTAACACTGGCAATAGTTGGGATGTTAGAAGATATCGTCAGCGTTGGCATCAATTCTACGAATGTCCCGACCAGTATCACCACGAGCGAGAGGATCATAAATTGGATCGGCTTGCGTTCCAGTACCCGGTGCCAGCTCTTTTCAAGGACAATCGTGTGCACCGGTTCCAGAGGCATAGCCTGGGCTGCTTCGTTGGCAACTAAACTTCCGGCCATCATCGTACGGGCAAGATTATATGCCATAACGATCACACCCAATAAATACATCCCGCCGCCAATTGAACGCATCACGTGCATCGGGAGGATTCTTAATGTAGTCTCGAGGAATGTGGGATATTTAAGTAAGCCCTCAGGTGTAAATTCTTTCAGCATTAGTCCCTGGGTAAATCCTGCCCAATACATCGGCACAGCGTAAAATAATATACCAAGGGTACCGATCCAGAAATGGAAAGACGCGAGCTTCTTTGAAAACAATTCAGTTTTGTAAATACGTGGGATCAGCCAGTACAAGATCGCGAAGGTCAGGAATCCGTTCCAGCCCAGTGCGCCTACGTGAACATGGGCGATGATCCAATCCGAAAAGTGGCCGATAGCATTGACTTGCTTCAGCGAAAGCATCGGCCCTTCAAATGTGGCCATACCGTAGGCGGTTAATCCAACGACCATAAATTTCAGGATCACATCGTCGCGAACCTTATCCCAGGCACCGCGTAAAGTCAGGAGCCCGTTGATCATACCGCCCCAGCTTGGAGCGATCAGCATCACTGAAAACGCCACGCCTAATGATTGTGCCCAGCCAGGTAAGGTGGTATATAATAAATGGTGCGGACCGGCCCATATGTAAATAAATATCAGGGCCCAAAAGTGTAGGATACTTAACTTGTAGGAGTAGATGGGACGGTTGGCCATCTTCGGCAGAAAATAATACATCATACCTAGATAAGGTGTGGTCAGGAAAAACGCAACGGCGTTGTGTCCGTACCACCATTGTACCAGTGCATCCTGCACCCCTGCAAACACCATATAGCTTTTGAAAAACGAAACAGGCAACTCAATGGAGTTCACGATATGCAGCACTGCTATAGTAACAAATGTTGCAATGTAAAACCAGATGGCCACGTACAAATGGCGCTCGCGACGTTTAAATATGGTTCCGAACATATTGATACCGAAAACCACCCAGATCATAGTGATAGCAATGTCGATCGGCCATTCCAATTCAGCGTATTCATGTGATGTGGTAAAACCCAGGGGAAGGGTAATGACAGCAGATACGATGATCAGTTGCCACCCCCAAAAATGGATCTTACTCAGCAAATCACTGAACATACGCGCCTTTAAAAGGCGCTGCAGGGAATAGTAAACTCCCATAAAGATCGCATTGCCCACAAAAGCAAAAATGACTGCATTTGTGTGTAATGGTCTGACACGGCCAAACGTCGTATACTGGTTGCCCATGTTAGCTGCCGGATGATACAATTGTATAGCAATGATCAATCCGACCGTCATTCCAATTATTCCCCAGACGATGGTCGCTATGCCAAAGTTGCGGACGATCTTGTTGTCGTAATAAAATTTTTCAGGCTGCATATTTTGTTCTCTTTGTATTGGGTGTAAAACTATGGTGATCTTTCAGGTTACAGAATGATGACAATCGGCACAAAAACGTGATTGAAATCACTTTTCAGCAGATTCATCCTCTTCGTCGTCGAGCAGGATTCGCATTGAAGGCGTGTGCAGGTCGTCATTTTGGCCTGTTCGCTGCGCCCAAAAAAAGGCGCCGAGGAAGCAGACGGCCATCAGTAGGCTGCAACCGATAAGGAAATAAATGATGCTCATAATAATTTTCTTTTTTTAGCTGCCAAATGGGTGGCCACACTGGTGAAGGATATAATTGTTGCCGTACTAAGGGGCATTAATATAGCGGCTGTCAAGGGCGCAAGATGACCGCTGACCGCATAACTCAACCCGATAAGATTATATGTAAGCGAGATCAGGAAAGAAACATGGATAATATTGACAGCATCCTTCGAAAAACGGAGAAACGCAGGCAGTTTTTCAAATGATTTCCCGTCAAGAATCGCGTCACTGCCGGGTGAAAAGTTATTTACGTTATCGGTGATTGCTATCCCAAGATCACTTTGTTTCAGTGCACCCGAGTCATTGAGCCCGTCTCCGATCATCATTACTTTTTCACCATGTTCCTGCAATGCACCGATAAAGTCCAGTTTTTCCTGGGGTGACTGATTGAAGTGCATATGATCGGCGGATCTGAAAAAACGCAGGAGTTCGGCCCGCTCATGATCCCGGTCGCCGGAGAGTAGTTGCAGCCTATACGCCGGTTCAAGTGCATGTAATGCCTGCATGCCCGTCCGGTATTGGTGTGCGAATGTGAAATAACCCAGGTAATCCCCGTCGATCATGATATAAACCTGTGTAGAGTCAGCAACTTGCCCGGCTTGGCCAAAGATAAGTTTGGCGTTTCCGGCTTTCACCTGGTGATCTCCAATAAGCGCAATAATGCCCTCACCCGGGATCTCAGTGTATTTTGTTACCGGTTGTTTGCTGGACTGACCTATGTGCTGGCAGATCATACGGCTGAGCGGGTGACCTGAATTAATGCATGTGCTGAAAACCAGTTGCGTCTGCTCACGGCTCAGTAAACCCTGGAATTTTACTTCGTCACTTTTACCCGTGGTAATTGTGCCTGTCTTATCCAATACGATAGTGTTGATCCTAGCTAATTGTTCAACAACAGCTGTATTTTTAAGGTAAAATAGGTTACGATCAAAAATGCTCAAGGCGGCGGACATGGTAAACGGGGTGCTTAATGCCAGTGCGCAGGGACATGCCACGATTAAAACCGCCGTAAAACCCGCCAGCCCCCTCCTGGCATCAGTAGGAAGCCAGTATAAAAGCGATGAAATGGCTATGATAAGTAATATAACCGTGAAGTATTTGCTGACCTTTTCGTTAAAAGTTTGCATGCGGTTATCTTGTTTTCTTTTAAATGCCTCATTGTTCCATAATTGGGTTAGATAACTTTGGGAAACAGCTTTAACCACTTCCAACTCGATCGCCTCACCTGTTTGGCGCCCGCCAGCATAGATGATTTCGCCTAAAGTTTTACTTACCGGAAGAGACTCGCCGGTAACGAAACTGAAATCAATTAACGCCTCCCCTTTTAACAGGATGGCATCAGCCGGAATGATCTCGTTATGCCTGATAATGATACGCTGATAGGTCTTGAGCTGGGAAAGCGAGATAGGTTTTTCTGCGTCGCCATCTATCGTATTTACAGCTACGGGGAAAAATGACCGATAGTCGCGTTCAAAAGAAATATGATGGTAGGTTTTCCGCTGTACAAACTTTCCCACCAGGAGGAAGAATACCAATCCGCAAAGTGTGTCTGAAAACCCGGCTCCGCTTTTTGTCGTTACCTCTAATACTGAACGTATAAAAAGGACGGCGATTCCTAGTGCTAGCGGGGAATCAATATTCAGCACCTTATTCTTTAGATTTTGCCAGGCCGAAACGAAATATCCCCAACCGCTATAAAAAACAACGGGCACGCAGATCAGTATGTTTACGATCCCAAAAAAGAATTTGAATGACTGTTCAAAGGAAGAAATGCCCAAATACTCAGGGAAACTAAGCAGCATCACGTTACCAAAGCAGAAACCCGCGACTGCAATTTTTGAGACGAGGTTATCTTTTGTAGCAGCATTTTGATTTTTAATAATATCCTGCAGGCTGATCATCGGCTCATAACCGATATCATATAAAAGTTCGACGAGTTCTTTTATGCTCAGCTTGTGGTGGTCAAACCGGATATTCAGTTGCTTTTTCAGAAAATCGACACGGCAGTAATGAACCGCCGGATTGATTTTATTTAACTGTTCCAGTAACCAAAGACAGGAACTGCAATGAATATGGGGTATATAGAAATTGACGATGGTAATTTTCTCGTCCGTATAGTCAATCAATTCGCTAATGATGGTAGGGTCAGACAAGTAGTCAAAGCGCTTGTCTGTTTTTGCGCGTGTAGCCCCCGGATGATCATTATAATTATAATAACTGCATAACTTGTTCGCCGACAGTATCTCGAAAACGCTTTTGCATCCGTGACAGCAAAACTGTTTTTCCTCAATCTGAAATTCTTGTGTCAGACAGTCGTCTCCGCAATGATAGCAGCTCGTTTTTGCAATTGTGGGTGTTTGAATCATCCTTAATAAAATTGATGTTCCAAAACTCTTATGTTCAGGGCGCTTAAAGAATGACCATTAATTGTTTAAAAAGTGACCTTCGTCAATTTTTAGTACTACCGTTCTCCATAGTTTTGACTAAGCAAAAACGCCTCAGCGCATTTTCATTTTATTCATTTCAAGCATGGGACATAAATTTCATATACCCGTTTTAGGGTTAGGCTATTCAATTGATACACCGCTAAAAGTTGCGCGGTATGGCATCTCGTCTGTCGTTTCGGTAGTCGATGACGACCTTACCGAACGAATGAGGGAATTTCATTCCCGTGAGGATAATGAGGAGTATGTTCCGATCGTAAAAACCGACCTTGATTCCCGGTCGCACAGGATCACAGCTTATCTGAACCTGCTTGATAAATTGGTTAACCGTCAATTTGAAGCGCTGATGGCCCAACCATTCGAATGCAACTCGGATATCGACAGATATTTTAATCTACTTCCGGAATCTTCCACGCTCAAACAAGGATATGAGTTGATGCTCGACTACCCGGAATGCGAAAGCAAACGAATTTTTGGAAATATCCTGCGAAAATCCATTAAAAAGGGTTTCATTGATGTCAATATCATGGCCAAAGTCGACAAGATGAACTATGCTGTTAACGGCGAGTTCCTGGGCGATGAAAATACAGACGCACTTGCAGCATTACGCGGCTTTGCGATGAGTAATCTGAACTCTTCGCTTATTCTTTCCGCAGGGATGAACCCTCGGCTTTACAGTTACCTGGAGCAATTCCCGGATTTCTTCCCGGACGAAAAGGGCATCTTGAGGAAAAGGATCACCCTCAAAGTTAGCGACTTTCGCTCAGCATTCATCCAGGCTAAATTTCTTGCAAAAAAGGGAATATGGGTTTCGGAGTTCCGCATCGAGTCGGGTCTGAATTGTGGGGGCCATGCATTCGCAACGGATGGCTACCTCCTTGGGCCCATACTGGAAGAATTTAAAAACAAACGGTTGGAGATGTTTGATGAACTCACACAAATCTACACCAATGCTTTGGCGCTCAAATCAATATCATTCAACGCGGTAGCTATCCAAAAAATAAGTGTTCAGGGTGGCATCGGCACTGCTGAAGAAAACGCTTTCTTATTGGAACATTATAAAATGGACAATACCGGATGGGGAAGCCCCTTTTTGCTGGTTCCCGAGGCCACCAATGTCGATAACGACACTTTAAATAGCTTGAAATCGGCTGACAAAGACGATTATTATTTAAGCAATTCTTCGCCGTTAGGGATATTGTTTAACAGTTTTAAAGGGAGCAGTTCGGAAAAGCTGAGGGACGAACGGATAAAAAGAGGCCGCCCCGGCAGCCCTTGCACAAAGAAATACCTGGTATCCAATACTGAATTTACAGAGCAGCCCATCTGTACTGCGTCCAGGGCATATCAGCATTTAAAGATCAAGCAGCTCCAAACGTTGGATATTCCTGCTGAAGAGCTTCAAAAACAAGTTGATGCGGTAACTGAAAAAGTCTGCTTGTGCGAAGGCTTATGTGCCTCTGCCTATATTAAGAATGGAATTTCTAAAACAAAGGAAAATAAGGCGGTATCAATTTGCCCCGGACCAAACCTGACTTATTTTTCCGGAAGTTACACGCTTGACGAAATGGTAGGCCATATCTATGGATGGGTTGACCTACTTAAAGATGTCGAACGCCCGCATGTTTTCATCAATGAGCTAAATTTGTATATCGATTACTTCCAGAAGGAACTTAATACGCACCTGAAGAACTTGAGCGAAAAGAAACAAAAGTACCTGCAGAAATTCAGGGGCGAACTGGAATCAGGCATTGCTTATTACCGGCAGCTGTTTCCGCAATTATTTTTTCATAAACAACAAATGACGGATCTTCTCGATCAGCTACTTCTCGCTGAACGAAAGCTTAATACGATTCAGATTTAATATCAATTTTTAACGACAACTACCTGATCATTCAAGATGGAAGAAAACCGAACTTTGGAGGAAGCTTTAAATGAGGTGCGTCCTCTGCCGGAAGAATTGTTAGCTAAGATGGACGCCTATTGGCGGGCTGCAAATTATTTGTCAGTCGGGCAGTTATACCTCCGCGATAATCCATTATTGAAACTGCCATTGAAGATGGAGCATGTAAAAAGTATGCTCCTTGGTCATTGGGGTACTACGCCCGGCCAAAATTTTATCTATACCCATCTTAACAGGATCATCAGGGAATACGACCTGAATATGATCTATGTTTCGGGCCCAGGCCACGGAGGTCCGGCGGTGGTATCGGCTACCTATCTGGAAGGGACCTACAGCGAGACTTATCCGGCGGTAACCCGCGATGAGGCAGGATTAAAACAGCTTTTTACACAATTTTCATTTCCCGGGGGAATCTCCAGCCACGCCTCTCCCCAAACGCCCGGATCGATTCACGAAGGCGGCGAACTGGGATATTCCCTGAGCCACTCATTTGGTGCAGTCCTGGATAATCCTGATCTTATTGTCGCCTGTGTGGTCGGAGACGGGGAGGCGGAAACCGGGCCATTAGCAACTGCCTGGCATTCCAATAAGTTCATCAACCCGCTCCGGGATGGCACGGTATTACCGATCCTTCATTTAAACGGATATAAAATATCCAACCCAACAATACTCGCGAGAATTCCTCATGAAGAATTGGAGGCCCTTTTTCAGGGTTATGGCTATCTACCAATATTCGTTGAGGGTTCCGACCCGTCTTATATGCACCAGCGAATGGCAACGGCCCTGGACTATGCAGTCGACCGGATCAGGCAGATCAAATATAATGCGAAAGAACATCCGGGTGGCCCCCGCCCAGTGTGGCCTATGATCATTCTGAGATCGCCCAAAGGGTGGACAGGTCCAAAAGTAGTAGACCAAAGGCCCGTTGAAGGAACTTTTCGCTCCCATCAGATCCCACTCTCTGTTTCACCGTCTTCGCCTGCAGATCACCTCGCCCAACTGGAGGCGTGGATGAAAAGTTACCGGCCCGAGGAACTTTTTGACGAGAACGGTCGGTTGATTAAGGAGCTCGCTGCCCTTGCCCCGGAAGGTAATCGGCGGATGGGCGCCAATCCGCATGCGAACGGAGGTATGTTGTTACACGACCTTCATCTCCCGGACTTTCGGGATTATGGCATCCCTATCGGCAACCATGGTGACCCTGGGGAAGGTGACGTTCATGTTACCGGCAGGTTTCTGCGTGACGTTATCCGCCTGAACGACGACCGAAATAATTTCAGGATATTCGGGCCCGATGAGACTATGTCAAACAAACTGGATGAAGTTTTCCAGGTGACGAACCGTCAATGGGGTGCTCCGGTCATTGAAAGTGATGACTTCCTGGCAACATCCGGAAGGGTAATGGAGATGCTGAGTGAACATCAGTGCGAGGGTTGGCTGGAAGGCTATCTGTTAACCGGAAGGCACGGCCTTTTCAACTGCTACGAAGCCTTTATTCATATTGTCGATTCTATGTTCAATCAACATGCCAAATGGCTGAAAATGACGTGCGAGATCCCCTGGCGAAGGAAGATTGCGTCATTGAATATTTTACTGACATCAACCGTTTGGAGGCAGGACCATAATGGATTTACTCATCAAGACCCGGGTTTCATAGATCATATGGTCAATAAAAAATCCAATATAGTTCGGGTATACCTTCCTCCTGATGCTAATTGCCTTTTGTCTGTCATGGACCATTGCCTGCGCACTTATCACTATGTGAATGTCATTGTCGCCGGTAAACATCCAGCGCCGCAATGGCTTAGTATGCGAGAGGCCGTTGATCATTGTACCAGGGGCATCGGGATATGGGATTGGGCCAGCAACGATGAAGATTGTGAGCCTGACCTTGTTATGGCCTGCTGCGGGGATGTGCCGACCCTGGAGACGCTGGCTGCAGTATCTATTCTGAGGGAGCATCTGCCCGACCTGAAAATCAGGGTGATCAATGTCGTTGACCTTTTGAAACTGGAACGCAAATCGGAACATCCCCATGGACTCGACGATCATGAATTTGATAGCCTGTTTACAACGAACAAGCCCGTTATCTTCGCCTTCCATGGCTATCCCTGGCTGGTACACCGGCTCACCTATAACCGGACAAATAACAACAATATCCATGTCAGGGGTTATAAGGAAGAAGGCACTATTACAACAGCCTTTGATATGACCGTCCTGAACGAGATGGACCGATACCACCTGGTAATTGATGCAATAGACCGCCTCCCTAAAACCGGAAGCAAAGGCGTTTACTTACAGCAGAAACTTCAGGATATGCTAATTGCACACAAAGAATATATTAACGCAAACGGCAAAGATATGCCGGAAGTCCTGAACTGGAAGTGGAGCACGAAGTAACGAAATAAATAAGCCCTTCTAAATTAGAAGGGCTTTCTTTTGATTTGCCTGCCTGGCCACTGATCATTTTTCACACCTGCAACACTACTCCGCAAAATTTTCCGGTATAACAAGTAATGGGATCCTGATGATATCTGCAATTCTCTTAGTGTGGCTCCCATTTAGGATTTCCATTAAAACGCCATGGTCACGGTGTACCATCGCCAGCACATCGACCTGTCCGTGGTCGCAGAGCCATTCCAGCCCTTTTTCCGGTTTGTCGCTGCGCACAATCCGGTAATATATTTTGGGGTAGTCCGCCTTATTGGATATCTCAGTCAGGAAATGCTCCAGGGATTTCCTCAGATTGGTCTCCGGCCAGCTTTCATGGGTTATATGAGTAACCAGTAATTCCGCATTCAAAGGACGGATCGTTTGTATCAATTTGTAAATGATTTTCAGGTCTTGTTCAGGGTCGCGGAAGTCGGTTGCAAATGCGATCTTCTTTATCGGTGTAATTTTTGCGGTTAAGGGCACAAGCATCAGTAATCCTTTTGCCGCGTCAATCATTTTGCGGCTATGGTTCCCCATGATCAGGGTATTCAGACCAGTGTTTCCATGTGTCCCCAGGATGGTCATTTCTATATTGCCTTCTTCGATGAAGGTATTCAGCGTATCGGCTAATAAGCCGGGTTCATTGGCGCACTTAATGGCTGGTTTAAATCTGAAATCATGATCATTCTTTAAAAGGGTGTCTCTCAGTTCGTTTAACTCCTTTGCACTTGCCTCGTTCAGTTCGTCATATTCTACAAGGGGCCAGGCGATCATCGCAGATTGAGGAGCCTCGGCTGGTACGAAAAAAGTATTGCACAAAATAATATCCTCTTTTAGCTGCGAAGCAAGAAAATAACCATATTCGGCAGCGTGCTTGGCGTTCACTGAAAAATCGGTGGCAATGAGTAAATTTTTCATAATTTTCAATTTAAGTTTCACATCATCTACAGTGTAAAGTTGAAAAATCAGGGCCGTTTGAATAATGATTTAAGTCATTTCCAGGCATGATCTAAAGCAAATTTGAGATTGAATCAAAATATTGACGAATGTGATCTTGCTCATTTGAAGACAATCATATAACTGGGACTTTTGTAAACCCCAATATTATTTTGATGTTTTTCAACCAGAGTATTGTAACCAGATTTGACCGGGAGAAAACTGAAGAGGCAATGCTTTGCCTTCGGTCGGGGAGTAACCTGATCCGCAGAAGACCGATGGCGGAATTACCGGATATACTCAGAAGATACCTGCTCAATTGCGGCTATACCGGTGGTGAAGCTTTCTTTTGCGCGAGTATTAAATGGAGCGACGCAAACCTTTGCATGTCGCCTGGCAAGGGATGGGTGCAGTTAGCCTGTGAGCAGGCCAATTATTTCCCGGAACCGGTGAGGCTGGCTAAAATGAACGCCAGGGTTGCCGGGCTCATACCATTCACAGCGATGGACAAATACCGCCGGGGCACAGGTAATATGATTATCAAAATTTTCAAATGGTTCACAGTCTCTAATGACAAAGGCAAAGAAATGGACCAGGCAGAGTTAGTGACCATTTTAGCAGAAACAATATTCCTGCCTATTTATGCCCTGCAACGATATATTACCTGGAGAAGCATTGACCGGATCACTGTCGAAGGTACCATTGAGGATCACGGAATTAAAGCCAAAGGGCTATTTTATTTCACCGAAGAGGGACGCTTCCTGCGGTTTGAAACGAATGACCGCTATTACGCTGTAAAGGGACAATACATCTCTTACAAGTGGACTGCCGTCGCAGATAATATCAAAACTATAACAGGTTATAAGATCCCTGCTGATTTCAAAGCCATATGGAGTTTACCATCAGGAGACTACCCATACTTCAAAGGCAGCATTGAAGATATTAAATTCAGCCCGCTTTTTCCTCCCGATACAAACATTTGACCGCATTTTGCTTCTTACCTGTTGGTCAGCGTTTCGTTGCCGCCATATAGGGCAAGCTCCAGGCTTTTATCAAGATCGTAAATATCGGGATGCAGGATCAACTCGCCTTCGTGCATTTCACAGGTCAGGTAGGTTATTTTTAAAGGGATTTGTTTATGCAACTTAAAATCCCTGGTCTGATAAGCAGCAATAGCGTTCCGCATTGTTTTAATTTGATCTTTAGCACGATCCGCCGTCAGCAAAAGTGCGGCAAGTTCCTTAGCCTGCTCTACCCGTATGCAGCCATGGCTGAAAGCCCGCTCATTCCCTTTAAATAATTTTTGTTCGGGAGTATCGTGAAGATAAACGTCATAGATATTCTGGAAACGGAAAACGATCAATCCAAGAGAATTATCGCATCCGGCTGATTGTCTTGCATAGTATAGAGATGGGTGCTTGCCGGCTTCGATCAATTGCCCGTGGGTCGGTTCAAGAAAATTACCCTGGTGATCATAAATTGCATAATGATTATTTTCAAGGAAGGCTGTATCCTTTATTGCTTTTGGCAGTATTTCCTTCGCAAAGATACTTTTAGGCACTCTCCATTCCGGTGCTGTCGTAAAATAGGTGATCGCGCTCAGCAGGGTTGGTGTGGGAGTTTCAGGCTTTCCGACAATAACTTTAAATTTGTAGCAGGTGTCCGGTAGTTTTAACAACAAAGCATAAGTTGGTATGTTAATTTGGATATAGGTGTTTTCATCGAATGATCCCCAACGGATACGTTCCATATTGATGGCCATTTTTCTTACGTCCGCCTCCGGAGTAACGTAGCAATCTTCTTTATAAACGCCCTCTAACTGCCGCATATGGTCCTGAAGATCGCGATACGCTTTTACCCTCGGCTGCGAATTTTCAATGGTCCTCATGAAAAGCGGGCTTTTCAAAGCCAGGCTTAAACTATCAGGTGCACTAAAGCCGGCGATGCCGACATCAATTTTTTCTGCGCTGCAATATGGGTTTAGTTTTCCAAAGTGCATATTGTTCATCAGTGTGAGCAGCGCATCTGTCAACAATAACTCGAACCTTGCTTTTTTTTCCAAACTAACAGAAGCCGGTTTTTCAGAAATATCCCGCAAAACATCATAGGTCAGTTCATTGGGATGATAATCTTTGTGCGACAGTCCATACTGCAGGACACAATCCAGCAGCATCATAGCTTCCCCTGTCTGCTTCGAGTATACTTGGCTGTTTATCCAAACCGGCTGAAAATTATTTGATGAATAAAAAGCAGAAACCGACTTCGGAAAAAACAGCGATTTGGTCGTTCCCGGGTCGAATAATTGTTTCTTAATTTCTGAAGAAACCGAAATGTCCGATAAGGATTGCTGCGCCCTGCCGGCAAGTGGGGCCTGAAGGAGCGCAACCAAAATCAAACCAACCGTGATATGCAGGTGCTTGCTTTTGTCGAACGTTGCTAAGAATGTTTTTAGAGTTTTCATAACGCTTAATGTTTAAAACAAAATTCGATCAGCGGCACGTGTTTATAAATGACCGATGTCACGAAATATATTGACAGTCAGCAACAATAGGTTCTGAAGTACCCGCAATCAATATTCAAAGGCATATTCCGTTACCGGGCTATTTTTAATGGCCAGCCCCGCGAGGGCTTCGATCCAGGTCGCCGAATCATTCAGGCTGGGCACAAGATCGAGCTCAACACCTCCGGACATTTGAAAAGTTTCCAGGCCTTCCTCCCTGATCTCGTAGATCGTCTCCAGGCAATCAGAAACGAATGCAGGGCAAAATACTAATACCCTCCTTTTCCCTGAATTGGCCAATTCAGTCAGCACCCCGCTTGTATAAGGTTCTATCCATGGATCATTGCCTAACCGGGACTGGAATGAAATTGAATATTGTGAATCAGGCAGATCCAGTCTTGCTGCGATCAGTCTTGCAGTGTCGTGGCATTGTGCCGCATAACAATTCTTGTTCCGATCCGTCAGGCCCTTACAACAAATACCCATTTGATCATGAGAGTCATTGCACCCCGCTTTTCGTAACTGCCGTTTAGGAACCCCATGAAAACTGAATAAAACATGGTCGTATTCCTGCGGATTAAAAATCTGTCCGTTTTCAGCAAATGCACTGATCATCAGTTCATCGTCGTGGAACGAATTCACAAAGGATAAGCTGGGTATGACCGCCCGGTTTGCGAGAACCCGCATCACTTTCTGATAGACAGAACCGGAGCTTGCTGATGCATATTGAGGAAACAAGGGAATTACCGTGATATGGTCGACGTTTGCAGCCAGTAACCGGTTTAGGGCCTCTTCAATGGAAGGGTTCTGATACCGCATACCTAAATCCACCAGGTATTCATCCCCTAATCTTTCCTGCAAAAGGCTTTGCTGTAGCTTGCTGTACCTAAGCAAGGGAGAGCCGGTTTTGTCGCTCCAAATAGCTTTGTATAATTTAGCTGATTTTGGCGCCCTGAAGGGTACGATCATTCCCTTAACCAGCAAGGTCCGGAGAAATGGATGAATATCGATCACTCTTTCATCCATTAGGAATTCTTTCAGATATTTTCTGACGTCCGGCGTAGAGGGACTATCAGGCGTGCCGAGATTAACCAGCAATATTCCTTTCTTATTCATTGTCATTTCTTTAAACATGTTCGAACAGCCACTTTAATGGTTTGATCTTATTCTTCGGCTTCAGGCCATATTGGTTGATACTTTTTTCAATGATCAATTGTTTAGCCTCTTCAATGCTGTCGGTGACCAGGCAAAGATTAATATCGTTGGCGCCGATCGTAGAGTTAGCCTGCATCCGCTCCATATGTGCGATCAGGTCCTTATGGTATTCTTTCCCAAAAATGATCACGGGAAAATCCTTGATCTTATGAGTCTGGATTAGGGTCAATGCCTCAAAGTATTCATCCAGTGTACCATAGCCTCCCGGCATAACCACGAAAGCAAAGGAATATTTAACGAGCAGGACTTTACGAAGGAAAAAGTGCTTTACATTGATCCATTTATCCAGGTATGGGTTTGGTTTTTGCTCCATTGGAAGCTGAATGTTACAACCCACTGAGCGCCCGCCCACATCCCTGGCCCCGCGGTTGGCAGCCTCCATCAGGCCCGGCCCGCCACCCGTCAAAATCGTGAACCCCAGCCTCGCAAACTCCGCAGAAGCTTCCCTGGTAAGTGAATAGTAGGGATGGTCCTCTTTAAAACGTGCCGATCCAAATACGGTAATGCACGGCCCTATAAAATGCATGGCCCGGAATCCCCTGACAAATTCAAACAGGGTTTGCACGGTGAACCGCAGTTCGCTTAACCGGGAATGGGGCCCGTCCAGAAATATGATCTCAGATTTATTCATCCTCATTTGATTTGGTCAGCATGAACAAAATTGCTGACATAACGCCCCAACGACAATGATAGCGGTCATTGCCACCTGTGACCTCGGTCATTAAAATACCTTTTGTAAATCGGAAAATGTGATGATAATCACTTAGGCCTATGATAATCGTCATGAGCTCAAATAGAAACAATCCTCAATTTTACCCCTGAGAAATACGGCCGGCGGTGGATGCCAGGTAAAAAATTGATCAACACATTTTATAAGATAATGATGCAGCATGACAAAGCGGATTTAAGCAGATTCTTCCTCGCAGGTATCAGTTACAAAAAAGCCGATGCCGAAACGAGGGGCCTGTTTGCAATAAGCCGGGAACAATACGGACGTATATTACAAAAAGCTAATAACGGCTCTATTGGAGGTTTATTCATTATCTCTACCTGTAACCGCACGGAAGTTTACGCCAATTCGGAAAACGTGGACCAACTGATCAGGCTGATTTGCGATGAGACCCGCGGCGATGAACAAACCTTCCGGGAATTAAGCTACATTAAATCCGGAATGGATGCTGCAATGCATTTGTTCCAGGTAGTCGGAGGTCTTGATTCACAGATCCTGGGTGACTACGAAATCGTGGGGCAGATAAAGCAGGCTGTCAAGTTTTCAAAAGAAAACAATGGGATGAACGGCTTCTTAGAGCGACTGGTCAACGGGGTTTTACAAGCCTCCAAGGAAATCAAAAATGAAACAAAATTAAGCAGCGGCTCCGTATCGGTATCATTTTCTGCCGTTCAATATATCCGGGAACGTATTCAGGATTTTGGTAATAAAAGAATTCTGTTATTCGGCACCGGGAAAATCGGTAAAAACACCTGCAAAAATCTTGTCGACTATTTGGAGAACACCAATATTACTTTGATCAACAGGACTGAAGAAAAGGCAGCATCCCTGGCGAAAGAGCTGAATCTGGCTTATGCCTCATTGGCAGACCTCTCCAGGCAAATTTCCATCGCTGATATTATCCTTGTGGCCACAGGTGCCGATAGCCCTACCGTGTTAACATCGCATTTTAATCCCGGTGATCAAAAACTGATCATCGACCTTTCAATTCCTTACAATGTTGAGCCAGGAGTGCAGGAATTCGCGGGGATACAGCTAGTCAATGTGGATGAGATATCTTGCATGAAAGATGGTATTATCAAAAATCGGGAAGCTGAAGTACCCAAAGCACAAGAAATTATTCACAAACACATGCTCTTGTTTTCTGAATGGGTTCAGATGAGGCAATATGCCCCCGCATTAAAGACTTTAAAAAACACCCTCAATAACATTGCATTGGTACATGCCCGTGAGTTAAACAATCCGGGAACAAAATGTCCTTATATTTTAGCAGAGCAACAGATTCGCCAAATTATTAACAGAACTGCGGAAAACATGAGAACTCAGAATCGCCAGGGCTGCCATCAAATTCAGGCCATCAGCGAATTTGTTACCGTAGCTGGCTTTTAACCCGCAAACTATTATTAGTCAAAACATTACCCACATCCAATGGTTGTTATAACTAAATTAAACAGTTATGAACAGCGCAAAGGAATCCGTCATTGTGACAACAATCTACTTGTTCGCTTATGCTGCCCTGATCAACCTCGATCCCCCGCCTCTATTGATTATGATAATGGGTATTGTATGGCCATTTGTCTTTGTTTGGATGATCTGCTGCATTTTGAAAGATAAGCAGTTTAAATATCCCGAGTTGAAGGATGGACAGGAATGGGGTTATCGCGACAAAGACAGCACCGAATTAGGAATATTTTAAATTGAGCCGTCCTGATAAGGATCCGGCTTTTCTGTAAAACCATCTCTTAGCTGCTTCGGCAGCAAGCAAGTATCCTGTGATAATACCGAGCATATACAAATAAAATATCGGCGGAAGCTGTACAAAACCGAACCAGTTGGCAATCGGTGTCACTGGCAGGATCAGCACAAAGATCAATACAGCAATCGTTGCCGTTAAAAGATACTTGCCCGGCAAACTTTTCAAGAAGGACGACCTCGTCCTGATCACCAGCACGATAAGTATGGCAGAGATCACAGACTCTACAAACCACCCGGTTTGAAAAATATCTTCCCTGGCATGCATCACCAGCAGCAAAACGCCGAATGTGAGATAGTCGAATATCGAACTCAGGAGCCCGAAAATGAGCATGAACCGCCGTATGAAGTTGAGTTCCCATTTCTGAGGCGACCGGATATTAATCTCGTCAACCTTATCTGTGGCAATGGCCATTTCAGGGAAGTCCGTGAGTAAATTTGTTAGTAGGATCTGCTTGGGCAGCAGGGGAAGAAACGACAGAAAGAGCGATGCGCCTGCCATGCTGAACATGTTCCCAAAATTTGCGCTCGTCGCCATAAATATATATTTCATCGTATTGGTAAATGTTTTCCGTCCCTCAATAATTCCATCGTACAAAACATCCAGATCCTGGTCGAGCAGGACAATATCCGCCGCCTCTTTCGCGACATCCACTGCTGATGCCACCGAAATACCTACATCTGCCGAATGCAGGGCAGGTGCATCATTAATTCCGTCACCCATAAATCCCACCACATGCCCTGCCTTCTTCAATGCCGCTATGATCCTTTCCTTTTGATTCGGCTCGACTTCGGCGAAAATGTCTGTAATCACCGCCTGATGGATCAGCGCTGCATTGCTCATTTTAGACAATTGAACGCCCGTCAGTATCTTCGGCGAGGTAATCTCAATTTGACGAGCAAGACTTTTCGCTACGAGGGCATTATCGCCTGTGATGATTTTTAGCTTAACGCCAAGACCTTGCAACTTGTCGATAGTATGCGCTACACTCAGTTTAGGCGGATCATATAGTGTGACGAATCCTAAAAAGACCATTTCCTTCTCATCTTCACGCGTGAAGAGGCTGTTCCCATCGCAGGGTTTATAAGCCACGCCCAATGTCCGGTATCCCTCATCGCTTAATTCTTCGTAAATGGCGGTTATCGAATCCTTTTCGTGGATGAGGGGAACAATATCACCTGAAGGCAATTCGACCCGGTCACAGATGGCGAGGATATTGTTAAATGCGCCCTTTGTGATCGCTTGATTGCCGCTTTCCCCTGTTACTTCAACGGTAAGTCGTTTTCTGATAAAGTCATACGGGACCTCCGTCTTAACCCTGTATGACCCGGATTGATAGCCACCCTGGGCGCAGATGGCTTCATCTACCGGATTATGAAATCCCTCTTGCATGGAGGCGTTGAGCCAGGCAAAATGTCCCACCTTATCGCTTTGCTTTCCTTCGACATCCAGGGTTTGTTTCAGTTTCACTTTCCCTTCTGTGATCGTACCTGTTTTATCAGAACACAGAATATCCATGCTGCCAAAATTTTCAATGGATGCCAGGCGTTTGACGATCACTTTTTTTGCGGCCATTCGTCTTGCTCCTTTCGAGAGGTTCACGCTGATAATGGCCGGCAACAGCTGCGGGGTCAGGCCGACTGCCAGCGCCAGCGAAAACAGGAATGAGTCTAGTGCGGGCTTATGAAGTAAGACATTGATCGCGAAAATAACGAGCACGAGCACCAAAGTGATTTCCATCAGCATATAACCGAACCTGCGGATTCCTTTTTCGAAGTCGGTTTCTGGTGGCGAGAACTGGAGTGCATGAGAAATCTTACCGAATTCCGTTTTCATGCCGGTTTTTACGACAAGTGCTTTCGCTTTACCGCTGATCACGTGGGAACCCATAAAAAGGGAGTTTGACCTTTTAGAGATCGGAGCGCCTAACGGTGCAATGCCCGCCGACTTTTCAACAGGATAGGTCTCCCCAGTGAACGCGGCCTCGTCAATGAATAATTCCTGGGATTCCAATATCAGGCTGTCCCCTGGTATGATGTCCCCCGCCGTTAACGAAACGACATCGCCTGGGACAATTTGTTCAATCGGCAATTCGGTGATTTGAAGGTTCCTATAAACGGTGCAATGTACCTGAACCATTTTCAGCAGATCGTTGACCGCATTTGCGGCACCGCTTTCCTGTAGAAAACCCAGCAGGCTGCTGATCAGGACGATCGCAAGAATGATGATGGTATCCGGCACGTCGCCCAACCCGGCCGACAGCAATGCCGCAATAATCAATAAGATGGTAACCGGGCTTTTGAACTGGGACAGGAACAGAAGGGCTTTTGAAGACTTCGCATTGCGTTTTAGGGTATTCAACCCAAAAACGGCGAGACGCTCCTGCGCAGTTTTGCTATCAAGGCCTTCCTCACTGCATGACATTTTTTCGATGACAATATGGCTATCAAAATGCCAAAAACATTCCGTCTCCTGATTATTTTGATTGTCTGCTTGATTATTCATTCAAATTATAGGGAATCGTATTAAAGTTACGGAGTAAAACATCAATAGTTACAGGTCTTCGCAGCTTATATGTAATCCTGCAGGAAGTTTTTCCAGGATCTTCCCAGTTAATTTAATAAGGAAATATTAATAAGGGGATCGTAATATTCGCAGGCAAAGTGTGGGTTATATATCTTCCCAGTATTTCTTCAAAATGAAAACGGTGATTCACCATAACCAGCAAATCGGAATGCATCCCATTTATCATCACATCTATCGCTTTGATCAAATCCCTTTCTTTTATATTATTAAAAAAAAGCCGGTCGTAGTTCACTTTCGCCGCTATTTCCTCATTAAACATTTTCAACGCATAATTTTCCTCCATATGCGGGAGGCCCTTGGCAGAAAGATGGTCAACCAGGACATTAGCTTCATACGGCTGTGCCAATTCCGCGAGGTACCTTACCGCGTGAAGCCGGCAGTATCGCAGATCCGCTATATATACGATCTGTTCAAAGCCCTTCCAATTGGACTTTTCCGGGACAAGGAGCAGCGGGCACCTGACATGGTTAAGAACCGACTGAATATTAATATGGAGGTCGGCTGTATGCTGTTCTGACAATTCCCTTGTACCGGCTACGATCATCCAGATATTATTACTGATCACAAAGCGGGTTAAATCCTCCTCCCGAAAATCAGATATATCCATATCGTTTATCTCTGGGATAAAGTCTGCATTGGCATCATAAAGTAATTTAAGGTGCCCGGGAAGATCTGATGCTTCAGTCAGCGGTTCAGTTGATTCTTCATGGTGCCCGGAAAGGATCGTTCCTGCTTTGGTGATGAGTTCCTTGTCCTTCACTTCGTTCGTTATCAATAAATTGGCTCCCACCTTTTCTGCGATATCCAATGCCAGTACAGCTGCGTGCAGCGCCTCGGCTGAATTATCATTGATGACGATGATCGTTTTCATATCCTGCTTACTTTAAATACCTGCGGTCCAAAAGGACCCGGAGTGAATAAACAATATTAACTCTCCGGGCCGGAAATAAACATGATGTAAATCATTTATCAGCATGACCCCGGTCATCGGTTGGCAAAGCTGGCCGGGCTACCTTGCATCATAATTCCTTGCAGATGTTTGGAAGATATCAATGATACAATGAGCAATGTTTTCAAAGTCCAGTGAGTACGCGATTAGAGCGGCGATTTATATATCCGCCGAGAGCTGCCTGGACAAAAAGGTAGGGATCATACAGATATGTGAACACATCCTGGCGCCCCAGCATTTTACGGCGAAGATCATGCAGCTCTTAACCCGTCACCATATCGTGAGCTCACAAAAGGGCGTCAACGGCGGGTATTACCTGGATGAGAAGCAACATGAAATAAAGCTGATCGATATTATCAGGGCAGTAGACGGTGACCAGTTATTTGCCGGCTGTATACTGGGTTTAAAATTCTGTTCTGAAGCTGAACCCTGCCCGCTTCATCATACCTATAAAGCTATACGGTCAAACATAAAGGACATGATGGAGGAATCAACGATCGGAGCCATGGCAAATAAATTAAAAAAAGGAAATGGCTTCCTGAGAACTGAATAAAATTTCGGCAAATTAAGGACTAAAAGGTCTTTATGTGCTAATAAACACAACAACGATGAATAAGGAAAAAAACAGGTGGTTAATGATTTCTCTGGCAAACCTTGCCATCGTAGCTTTCCTGGGGATGATCCTGCGTTCCAAAATCCTGTTCTCTCTGCCCTGGATAGATTTTAAAAACTTGCTGCACGCACATTCACACTTCGCATTCGGAGGCTGGATAACCTTGTGCCTCTTTACCCTGATGGTTTATGAGATATTGCCGGCCAGGTTGAACCGCCAGGCCAAATACAAAATACTGCTTTCAGGTATACTACTCGCGGCACTAGGCATGCTGTTAAGTTTTCCATTCGAGGGGTATGGCCTTTATTCGATCATTTTCTCAACGCTGTTTATCTTTTTCACCTACGGATTTAGCTGGATATTTATTAGGGATTTGCTCCAGAGCAATGCCGGCCGGGCGGTCACTTTACTAAGCATCGCCGCCCTGATCTTTGCAAGTCTTTCTTCGGTGGGGCCTTTCACTTTGGCCTATATGATGGCCTCACATCATGCGAATCTCCTGCTATACAAAGACTCAATTTATACGTACCTTCATTTACAATACAACGGCTTTTTTACGTTAGCCCTGTTTGCGTTATTGTTCAACCTATATTACACCGGGTTAACGAAATCCGCCCGAACAAGGGTCGATCATTTCGCAGTGGTTTTGACCCTGGCAGTCCTGCCGACATTATTCCTTTCCTACTTATGGCATTACCCCAATAATTACATCCGGGGAATTGCAATAGGCGGATGTGTTCTATTGGCCGTCCTATTGTACCATTTCACATCCACGATGATCGCCATGAAAAATACCTTCTGGCAAATCAGGCCGTTTCCAAAATTCATCGGCGGCTTGTCAATGATGTCATTTTTCATTAAAACGACTGTGCAGATCGGCATTGTATTTCCTTCGGTTGGAAATGAAGTCTTCGGTGACCGGCCTATCATCATTGGTTACCTGCACCTGGTCATGCTGGGCTTTGTGACTTTATACCTTTTCGCCCACCTATTTCATGCCGGATTTTTTGTCGCCAGAGAATCGCTGTCGAAAAAGGCGATCGTGGTTTTTGCAGCAGCTGTTGCGGCAAATGAGGCAATTCTGATGGTACAGGGGATTTCAGTCATGTACATGCTGAGCAGCCCCTTTTATCCCTGGCTGCTATGGGTTGCGGCCATCCTGTTGTTCTGCGGTGCAACGTTACTGCTAATTTCAGTAACCGGGAAGCCGGCAGCGGTAACACAGACAGCTAAGCGTGAGAAAACGGCCCTCAAAGAAAAAATATTAGAAACCATTAATTAAAATAATCATGAATAGTGTAACAGTATTAGACGTAACTAAAATAGAGCCCCGCTTGAAACATCCAACAATCTTCGAGCATTTTGACCTGCTAACCGGTGGCGAAGGATTTGTGATCCACAACGACCACGACCCCAAACCGCTTTATTACCAGCTACTTGGTGAACGCGGGAATTGCTTTACCTGGAATTACCTTCAAAATGGTCCGCTCGTATGGGAAGTGGAAATCCGTAAAAACGATCCCAACGTGAAAGAAGAAACGCTGGGCGAGATCGTAAAAGGAGACCTTCGAAAAGCAGAGATCTTCAAAAAGCTGGGCCTGGATTTTTGCTGCGGCGGCAAAAAGACCCTAAAGGACGCCTGCAAGGAAAATGGCCTTGATATTTTACAGGTACAGGAGGAGCTCAAAAAAGCAGACCAGGTAACAGCTGCTGTGCCTCAGCATGATTTTAATGCCTGGTCACTATCCTTCCTGGCGGACTACATAGTTAACGTCCACCATTCTTATGTAAAACAAAATCTTCCCATTTTAAAGGATTTAAGCGAGAAGGTCGCTAACAGGCACGGCCAGCAACACGCTGAATTGAATATGATCCGGAACCTGGTTGGTGAAATGGCCGACGAGTTAACCGTCCATTTGCAAAAAGAAGAAGTCGTCCTTTTTCCCTATATCAAAGGGCTGGAAAAAACAATTTCGGACAATGAACAATCCATCTTTCATTCTGTTGAAGAACCCATTGCAGCGATGGAAAATGATCATGACATCGTAGGCGACCTCGCCGAGCAGATCAGGATTTTAACGCATAACTACACGCTGCCGCAAAACGCCTGCAACAGCTATGCATTGCTCTATAAAATGCTGGCGGACTTTGAGAATGACCTCCACCTGCATATCCATCTTGAAAATAATATCTTATTCCCGAAAGCAATAACGCTGGAACAGGAAGCTCATGTATAACCTGGATTAAGCCGGTGGCATGACCGGCTTTCCTTAAATTTTACGATATGACCATCACACCGGCAACCAAAATAGGCGATATCATCAAAGACAATCCCCAGGCGATCGACACCCTGATCTCCCTCAGTGCACATTTTAAGAAATTGAAGAACCCGTTCCTGCGGCGGTTGCTGGCACCCCGTGTGACCATTGCTGAAGCAGCGTCCATCGGGGAATGCCCGGTCGAGAAAATTATGGAGAACCTGGCATCTATCGGATTCGATATCAAACCCGGCCAATCGGAGTTTGAAGCTGCGGCGCCTGCACCTGAAAGGGGCGTGGCTATCAACCTGGTAATCTCACACGACGCAAGGCCCCAACTGGCAGCGGGAGAAGATCCTTTGAACGCCATTTTGAAAAAGCTGTCGATGGTTAAGCCAAATGAAACGATGCTGGTCATTAACTCGTTTGAACCGGCACCACTTATCCGGCTCCTGAAAGCTAAGGGCTTTGTGATCACCGTTTCAAAAAAACAACCTGATTTGGTCTGCACCTATATAACAAACAATAACGTCACCGGCAGCCTGGAGGAAACAAAGCCTGCAACTGCCGAAGACCCGCAATTATTTGACACCATTCTGCAGCACTATAATTTAAAGTTTACCGAGGTCGATGTACGGGAAATGGAAATGCCAAAACCCATGATCACCATTTTAGATGAGTTGCAGCACCTGCAAAGCTGGGAGGCCTTGTATGTTCGGCACAAAAGGATTCCGATATACCTTCTGCCGGAACTGAAAGAAAGAAATTTCAGTTACGTCTACCGGAAAATGGAATCTGAGGTCATTATCCTTATCTATCCTTCCTACGTGTGCAACTAATCATTGAATGAACTTATCTGAACGACACATACCGGGCAAAGCAGCCATCCTGCCCTATTATTTAACAGCGGCTTGTTGCCTGGTGATCATCAGCCTGATGGCCCTGTATACCATCCGGGATTTTTCCGGGCATTTTTTTCAGCCGCACCTCCTTGCAATCACCCATCTGACTGTGTTTGGATGGGGCACTATGATCATCCTTGGGGCGAGTAACCAGCTGATGCCCGTTATTGCAGACACCCGGCTCTATAGTGAGCGGTTGCCCGTTATTGCTTTTGTTTTTTTGATATTGGGTACCTGCCTTTTGGTTCATTCCTTCTGGAACTTTGAATTAACCTGGCCGATATTTGCAGGGGCGTTTGCTATTCTGACCGCTCTACTGCTGCATTCGGTCAACATTTGTCTTACCGCAAGCCGTTCCCCACTCAGGAATATCACGATAGACTTTATCCTGACTGCACATATCTGGCTGGTCTTGACTGCCATCGCCGGAATCACCCTCTTATTTAATTTCAGGTTAAGTTTCCTCCCGGAAGATCACCTGCATTACCTGAAGGTGCATGCAAGTATTGGAATGGCCGGCTGGTTTTTGTTACTGGTCATTGGTGTCAGTTCCCGGCTCGTGCCCATGTTCCTGCTTAGCAGGAAGGAGGTAAAAACTTTCCTGACGCTAGCCTATTACCTGATCAACTCAGGGCTTGTTCTTTTTTTAATCGAAGGGCTCGTACTGCGTTCCAGCCACGGAACCATCTGGTATATTTCCCTGGTCGGCCTGGGGATCTTTTGTTACCTGTGTTATATATGGCAATGTTATAAAAGCGCTATTCGGAAGAAAATGGATGCCGGCATGAAAGTGACTTTCGTTGCCATTGGCTCGATTGCGCTGCCAGGACTTATCATGCTGGCCTATCTTTTGCATTCCAGAAGTGCGCCGGTGGCTATGATCACAGCTTACGGGTATTCATTTTTCGGGGGATTTATCACCACGCTCATCATGGGGCAGACATTTAAAACCTTGCCCTTTATTATATGGATGCATTTAACAAAACCTGATCGTTTAGCGGCGCTTCAGCCAAAAGACCTTTATTATGAACAACTGGTTATGCTCCAGCTTGCGCTTTACCTCCCGGGGTTTCTTCTTTTCCTAAGCGGTATTGTCATCCGGTCGGGATACCTGATGTATCCGGGCTGCACGATGATGATAGCAGCATCCATCATTTACTGCTGGCATACTTTTAACGTCGTTAATCAATTAAGAAATGAAAGATATCGCAATATTTGACCCCTGTTACGAGGAAAAAATACGTCTTCTGCAACTGCTTTCACTCGTGCGTGACCCGGAGCTTGAACTCAATATTGTTGATCTGGGTCTGATCTATGGTATTGAGATCGATAAAGCTAACCGAGTAGCGGAGATCACCATGACACTCTCAACGCCCGCCTGCCCGGCGGGTGAATACATCAGGGGCAGTGTTGCCATAATGGGTAAAGAAGCCTGCCCCGGTTATGAGATCCGCATCAACCTCACCTTTGAACCTGAATGGTCCGCTGACAAGATCAGCGAAGACGGCCGGAAAGAGCTAGGCTGGTAGTACTCCCCCTATTTCTAAATATTTAAACACCCATGCTTATTTATAAACAATTTACTTTTGACTCGGCCCATTTTCTGCCGAATGTACCTGATGGCCATAAATGCCGGGAGATGCACGGCCATACCTATCATTTAACATTGTATATTGAAGGCGCCGTCCTGGACAAAGAAGGATGGGTGCTGGATTTTGGCGATATCAAGGCCCTGATGAAACCCGTCCTCGATACACTTGATCATCACCTCTTAAACAATATTCCGGGCCTGGAGAACCCGACCGCAGAATTGCTTTCAGTGTGGATATGGAACAAGGTAAAGCCTGGCCTGCCTGCGCTAAAACGCATAGAGTTGAAGGAAACGCCAACCTCCGGGATTATTTACGAAGGTATTTAATTGTTGTATCCTGGAGTACCTGACGAAACGTTTGGGGATTATAAGTCTTTTCTTTTAAACTTTCTGATGGAAGCAGTCAAAGGAACAATTATCCAAAGGGACATGCAGGTTAAAGTATAGACGCTGCCGATGACCGAACCCATAAACTCCTTAAATAAAGCACCGGAATAACCCATCATGACCGCCACATCCAGTTGCAGTAATACCAAAATCCTGCCGAGGTCAACCGGGTTAAAAGAGATCAGCCCGAGCAGTGGTTTGTCAATCGGGTACTCGCTGAACGAATAAATAAATGAAAGTAACAGACCGTCAAACAACAGGGTAAAAAACAAAGCGGTGATGATTGCCGCACCGATGCCTTTGGTTTTGTCTTTAAATAATACAAAAATAAAGAGCGCTATAGCCGTAAATATCAGGGTAAGGAATATTCCGCTGAAGATTAGAGTGATCGATGCGATGCTGTAATTCAGCAGGATCGACGGCAAGCCTACGCCCAGCAGGTAAGCTATGCACAACGCAGATGCAACACCTGTAAATTCGGCAAGGATCATAGTCCTCCGCCTCACTGGCTGGGCCAGCAGCAGCTCAATAAACTCCATCGAATTAAAAAAGTAGATCGTAGCAAATAGAATGCTGATGATTGGCACAAATAACAACGTAATGTTAAGCAGGCTTAACAAGCCTTTGGAAGAATTTCCGCTCATGCTCAATACGCTCACCGCCAATACGGCCAGTATAAATGTGTATACCAGGACCGTTTTATTTTTAAACAGATCCAGTAGGATGTATTTAATGATCGTTTTCATTTTAGTAAGTGGCTACAGTTAATAATTCTTCCTGCATGATCGTCGCGATCACTTTATTTAATTTCTCTTCGCCGGTGGAACGTTTCAATTCATCCACCTCATTATAAAACATCACTTTTCCATCCTGTAAATACACGATATGGGTGGTGATGTCATCGAGGTCACTCAACACGTGTGAAGTGATCAGGAATAATTTCCCTTTAGCCCGCTCTTTCCGGATTTTTTCTTTTAACAGCTCACTCGAAACCGGGTCAAGCCCCGCAGTCGGTTCATCAAGGATATAGATATCCGGCGAAAAAAGGAATGCCAGGCAGGCGCTCACTTTTTGCCGGGTACCACCGGAGAGGCTGCGCATCGTCTTGTGCTGGATCGCTGGAATGTCGAAACCATTCAACAGGTCGTTGTCATATACGGTGCAATCCTTCCGCATCTCCTTGATCATTCCGATTACTTGTTTGATAGTCATGTTCTCGGGATATCGTCCGATTTGGGGCATATAGCCTATACGCGACCGGTAATCTACGCTGGAACGTATCGCTTCGCCATTGATCGTTATCGACCCGCTTTCTGGTATGACAAGGCCTAATATCGATTTGATCAGCGTTGTTTTCCCTGAACCGTTCGGCCCCAGGAGAGAGATCGTCGTTCCTTTTTCAAATCCAAGGGTGACATTATCCAACGCCTTGAACTTTCCAAATGATTTAGTGAGGTGGGCGATTGAGATCATAATTTTATTTTTTTCATCAGTGGGTGGTCGTCTTTTAGCTTGTCGGGAATAATGGTTGGCAGGACTTTCTCCACCTGGTCCATGATATCCGTCAGCAGGCTATGATACAGGATCATAGCGGAAGGAATTTTTTCCGTGACAACTGAATAAACGCTGACCGGGTAATAGGGCACATCTCCTATCTTATTTTTATTCAGGTCGTAGCCATCATATTTATCCCAATAATTACTGTCGAAATTATTCAGCATCATCGTACCGTTCGTCGCAATGTCGAATGAGTTGCCGATAAAATTATTTTGTATAAAATTACTTCCGCTGCAGCTGGCCTGCACTCTCGCTGCCCAGCCGTTGTCCTGGAATAAATTTTGTTTCACGTCGACACGCGTTGTACCTTCCATATGGAGGCCGATAGTATTTTTAATAAACTGGTTATGTGAGATTTTGCTATCTGTGATTTCCTTCAGCAGCAAGCCATAAGAAGCATCACCCCAGTTATGAAGAAAATCATTATCATTCATATTTACCCCATGAGAGTACATGACGGCAACGCCCGCACCATTATCATTAAACGTATTTTTGGTATAAGTATCGTGATGTGAAAACATGAAATGCAGGCCATACCTGGCATTTCCAAATGACCGGTTCGATATTATTTTCGATTCGGTCACAAATTCAAAATAAATGCCGTCCCGTTGACCCGAAATGGTATTGCCCGTGATCGACAAATGATCGGACCGCCAGGCATGTATTCCGTTTCCGCCATTCAGTTCGTCTTTCGAGTCACTATGGATAATATTGTTGGAAATATTACAAAATGATGCGTTTTGCAGATAAACTCCAAAAGTGGTATTGACTAGCTTATTATGGTCAACTGTAACGCCTTTCGCATTGATGATTTTGATCCCGGCCATATCGGTCATACTTGCTTTTCCAACATGCTGGATCTGGAGGCCATTGACGGCTACAGAATCGCATTGGATCAGAAAGACCTGGTATTTATTTTCGCCATCTATAACAGGATAGGATATGCCCGTTATTACTATTCTCTTTTGAACGGCAATATCATGCTCCCGGTAAACTCCGGGTGTGATCAGTACCGAATCACCTTTATTCGCTTTCGCAATGGCATGGTGTATGGCGTTGTAACCCGGCTTTACCCGGATAACCGCAGCACGGCATGCCGTTCCTGAGAATACCAGGGCAAATAAAAGGGCAATATAGCGGCAGGCGGCTTTCATTTTACTTCAGGTTATTCCAGGTTAACAGCGCAGCTTTAAAAGACGCATTCAATTGATTAGCAGATTCATTTGTTGCCGAAGAGGCGTAGTTACCGCCCATAGGTGATTGCAATTGTTCGCTATGGATATAGGTCGCTGTGCGCGCATCTAAAAACTCGCCACCCGGGTGATTGTAGTCCGCAACAAAAAATTTAGCTTCAGGATCTGCAAAGTGTTCGTCCTTAACATATTTCAGCAAACAACCTAAATCATCAAACTTAATGGCCCTGCCCTTGCCGGTTAATATCTCTGCTGCAAAGCGCTTGTCCATGATGGTCATTTTGCAATGCGCGCAGGCTTCATGTCCATAATTGATAGGTTCAAACTGTCTCTTGCATGCCGTAATTCCGCATACAAGTAATAAGAATATGATCTTTTTCATTTTGCCAGACTTTTTTTGAATTCATAAATAGTTATTGCTACCAGAATAACCCCGGCACCGATATAAAACCATCCGGCAATATCCGGTTGCGAAAGCACTTCAAAGTTGAGCAGCTTTTTATACCCGAAAAGGGGCGGCTGGTAAGACATCCCCGGCACTTTTATTGGTGCCTCAGGGTTCAAATTATGACCGTAGTTATATTCCCACTTATAAAAATCATAGAATGAAAATATGCCGATAAATGCAAACAACAACGTCCAGATATAGTAGGCTATTTTCTTATTGATGAATAATACGGCTACTCCCAGGATCATAAATATGGCCATCGTTGACGGCAGAAATACGAACTCAGGGAAATCCTTTTTATGGATGGTGCTCATCCCTATATAATGGTTTAATCCATTGATGATGTCCACATCCCCCTTGACGTCATTGATCCATATTTTCATCGACAGGCCGCCAGGATACTGGGGCGCACGCAGATCAATTCTCCACATTGGAAATATCCACAAGGAAGCAAGAAATAATATCACTCCTATGATACTTGCTTTGCCGGGTATGGTTAAATTTTTCATGATCAATCAGATTAAAATGGCAATGCCACAAGTGCGGCATTGCCATTTTGGATTATTATTATTTTGTTGCTACAGCGGCTGTTTCCGGTGCAATTACATTTGTTCCGAACTTTAATGGAACATTACTTCCTTTTGGAGATACTCTCAGGTAACCTGACATCTCCTGGTGAAGGGCAGAACAGAAGTCTGTACAGTAGAAAGGATAGATCCCTTGTTTTTGTGCGGTAAACTTCACTGTCTGGGTTTCGCCCGGCATGATCAGCAAGTCAACAGAACTTGAGTTCTTAACTGCGAATCCATGCGGAATATCCCAGTCCTGTTCGAGGTTGGTAACGTGGAAATAAATTTCATCACCCACATATACGCCCTCAATATTATCGGGTACCAGGTGGGATCTGATCGCAGTCATGTAAACATCTACACGGTTTCCTTTACGGATCACATTCGCCTTCTTTTCCCCCATCGTCACAAACTCATTCTTATTTTTAGCGATATCGTAGAACTTAACCTGTTTGTCCTTGATCAGGGCTGCAGGACAGGCTTGCCCATAGTGCGGCTCGCCCGCCGTCGGGAAGTCCAGGATCAACTGCATCTTATCGCCTGAGATATCATATAATTGCGCGGATTGGCACAATTCAGGCCCGGTAGGCAGGTACCTGTCTTTGGTGATTTTATTATAAGCGACCAGGTATTTGGGTGAAGGGTTTTTTGTATCACCACCCGGGATCATCAGGTGACCAACTGAATAATAGGTTGGTGCCCTATCCAATACCTGTAAATCGCTGATGCGCCATTTTACCACTTCAGAAGACAGGAACATAGAGGTATAAGCATTACCCTTACCGTCAAATTCAGTATGCAGAGGGCCCAGGCCTGGTTTCTTCACTTCTCCGTGCAGCGCGGCTTCGTATTTGATCACCGGAATTCCGTAGAAACTGCCTTCGAACTGCTTATCCTGGATCGCCTTGGTGATCTTTTCAAATGAAAACACAGGGATCAAGGCCGCCAGCTTACCACTGCCTACGATATATTCTCCGGAAGGATCAACATCGGCGCCGTGTGGTGACTTAGGACAAGGGATCATGTAAACCATATCAGGGCAATCTTTTGGATCTAACACCAGGACGTCCTTCTCAATAACCGACTTGGCCGTATGAGTAGTTTCATCGTAAGTATTATGTGCATAAGAGGCCGGCATCTTGTGGCCTTTTCCTGAATTGGCGTACTCTTCAGCTTTCTTCCAGTTGACAGCGACAATAAAGTCCTTATCTTTTTGGGAAGCATTTACTTCAAGCATCGTGTAAGCCTGCTCAGTATTATAGCAGGAAAAGAAGAACCAGTCGTGAGACGGGCCTTTGCCGGCGTGGCTCAGGTCAAGGTTCATGCCTGGAAGAACGATTTGGAAAGCTACGTTCATATTGCCAGTGGTTTTATCCACTTTAATAAATGAGGCGGTGCTCTTGAAGTTCTTTTTGAAGGAACTGATCGGCACGTCTGCATCTCCAAGCGGTACGGAAAAACGGGTACCTGCCACCACATACTCGGTATTCTCAGTTGTAAATGGTGAGGAGTGGTTACCGGCGCTGTTAGGGATCTGAAGGATTTCCGCGGTCCTGAATGAAGCAAGATCAATCCTGGCAATCCTTGGTGTATTGTTCGCATTGGCAAACAACCATCTGCCGTCCTGCTTGCCGTCAGTCTGTGACAGCTCCAGGTGGTGCTGGTCATCCCAGGCAACCGGGCCATTGCTGGTGTTCAGCATCGGTTTGGTTTCCTCACTGTAGCCATACCCGTTCTCCGGAAATACCGAAAATACAGGGATGGTTTTAAGCAGGCGGCCGGATGGTAAACCATAGACCGTTACATTGCCGCTGAAGCCACCGGATACGAAGTTGTAAAACTCGTCGTATTTGCCCGGCGCCACGTAGACCTTTGAGGCCGCGTCTCCTGAAACCACGGAATCCGCATTTTTCATTTTACAGCTTTGGGTGCCTGCAATAATTGCAAGCGACCCTAGCGTTATTAAAAATTTGTTCATGATAATTATTGAATTGAGATAAAGAGAAAATTAATTTTTGCCGTCGTTATTGCGCATAAATTCCAGGATATGCCTTGCGTCATCATCTGACAGGTGCTGGTTTGGCATCCGCACCATACACACTTCAACCATCGACTTAGCCGCAGTATCCTTTTCAAGCATAGCGTCCGTGTTGGTTACGAAGTTCATGATCCATTCAGGTTTCCTTCTGTCAGTTACTCCTTTCCAGCCCGGACCAACTAATTTGTCCCCGGTAAGTTTGTGACAGGCATTGCATTTTACGTCATAAATGGCACTTCCCTGTTTTACCATGCTCTGGTCAAGCGGGTGGGTTAGTTTTACGTCAGTAAATTTACCGGTGCCTTTTGCATCGTCAGCCGCGGAACTGGCCGGGGCCGAAGTGTTGGCCGCCTTTGCTGTGGTGTCAGTCGAGCCCTCCTGGGAGTTCCCTCCCCCGCAGCCGAAAATGAAGAGACTGGTTACAATTGTGATCGCCAGTGCTGCTAATAAGTGATTTTTTTTCATCGTTACGATTTTTTAATCTTTTAATTGTTTACGATCAGGCTTTGGATAAGCAGTTTTGGCGTCAAACGGGCCCCGAAGCGGCTTAAATACTAAAACCTTACCTGGTTTATTTGAGACAAAGTTGTTCTTAATTACAGGCCTGGGGTATGACAGGTGTCATGTTAAAATATGATTGACGTCACTATTGCGGACGTCAGTGTCTTTTATTTTTGTCCTGTTAACAGCCCTGATTTGCAATGGAGATTTTCACGGCCCCGCTAGTTTATTTCTATATAATACATATCAAGAATGGAGAAGTTAATCATCAATGATCATTACCAGGTTGTCAAAGTCGAGTTCCCTGCGGGCAAGATCATGCCAAGGCATGTTGCAACCTCGGATGCCTTCCTTATTGTCGAGTCCGGCAGCGCATTGCTTGTATATGGTAATGAGACCTACGAGCTGAATAAAGGCGACAACATCAACATTCCCGCAAATGAACAGCATCTGCTCAGGCCGATTGAAGATTTTAAAGGGTACATCGTGCTTTCCTGCGACGGCAGGATCGAATACGTGCAGAAAAATTAACCGACTGTAAAGGCCGCATTTTTATTCACGATACCGCCGTCGATCAATTCGATGGACCGGTCGGAAAGTCGTGCGAAATCAGGATCATGTGTGACCATAATGATCGTTTTACCATCCTCATGGGCCATTGCCTGGAATACCTCAAAGACGTTTTTCCCATTTGCACTATCCAGGTTCCCGGTAGGTTCATCAGCCATAATGATCGTCGGCTCGTTGATCAAAGCACGTGCGATTGCCACGCGCTGCTGCTGCCCGCCGGAAAGTTTGCCCGATAGCTTGTCAGCGAAGCCATCCATACCCATTTTTTTTAGTTTTTCTAATGCATTGCGTTCTATTTCTGCCTTTGGATATTTATTCAGCTTAAGCGCCGGCAGCATCACGTTTTGCAGCACAGTGAATTCAGGCAGTAAAAAGTGAAATTGGAATACAAACCCGATATGTTCATTCCTGAACCTGGCCAGCTCATTTTGCCCGAGGCCGGTCACTGCTGTTCCGTTTATGACGATTTCGCCCGTATAGTCCGTATCCAGCGTACTGAGCAAGTACAACAAGGTAGATTTACCGCTGCCCGATTTCCCGGTAAGCGTCACAAGTTCTCCCTTTTTTACGCTTATGGAAATATCCTTCAGCACGTGAAAGGGTTCAGGCTCGTTGAAATATTTCTGGAGGTCGTTGGTCCTAAGCACTTCTATCATGATCTATCCTCTTAATATAATTACAGGATCAATTTTTGCAGCCTTGACGGATGGCATTAGCCCGGCAAGAAAAGTGGTCGATACGCCAAACAAAAAGCCGAAGAGATAATACAAGGGCCGGAAAACAACCGGATAATATTTCAGCGCAACAAACTGGCTTTCCGGGAAGGGCATCCTGGAGAGTATATAGGATAAGATAAATCCCAGGAGAATGCCCAGCATAGCCCCAAGGCTTCCAATCACAACAGACTGGCTCAGGAATATTTCGATGATATCTTTCCTTTCAAATCCCTGCGCTTTCAGGATAGCAATATCCTTCATTTTATTGGCGATGGTCATATTCATGATATTGTAGATGCCGAATCCGGCGACGATCAGCAAAGTGACGCTGACCACATAGGTGAGCACGTTCCGGATCAGGTTGGACGCCATAACTGAAGAATTTGCCGTTTGCCAGTCGTCAGCCTTATAGCCCGTCATTTTCGAGAGTGCGATAGCGATGGGGATAGCGGCTTCATTGTTGTTGAGTTTGATATTGATATCCGTGATATAGCTGCGGTCTTTCCCCATCAGCTGCTGGACCGTAGTGAGGTTAACGTAACCCTTCACATCATCAATTGCACTGATACCAATAGTGAACAACCCCACGACTCTAAATCGCATGGTACTGCCATAAGGGGTAGTTAACGTGACGAGGTCACCGGTATGGGTATTCAGTTTGGCGGCAAGTCCCGAACCCATGATCAGTCCGTTCGTTGTTGTCAGCAGGTTTTGCAGCTTGCCTTCGGTTATTTTTCCTGCCAGATCATATAGTCTTGCCTCCTGCATAATGTTTACTCCGTCGATGAACCCATTTATTTGCACCGGGCCGTAATTGTAGAAAACCTGTGTGCTTAGCTCCGGTGAGATGGCGGTGATCCTGGAGTCACTTTTCAGCGAGGCGATGATCCCTTCCGCGTTTTTAAGGTTAAGGCGAACCTGCTTTGGTTTGGGGTGCCGGACGATGATCAGCTGATTGTTGTCCCGGAAATAATCCTTCGTGACCGACGAAGTATAGTCTGTTTTCAGGTCGTTGTAGATGTGGATATCGGGAGTTGACGAGAGCATAGTATCCTGCAAGAACTGGTTCACGCCTTCCATAAAGCTGATCATCAGGATAAACATGGCGATGCCGAATGTTACGCCAAGCATAGCTACCATCGTCTGTTTTTTACGCGCAAGCAGGTGCGTCCTCGATATGCTTAAATTGACAGAAAGGCTCATTTGGCTGGCATGATTAGTTCGTCCGAAGTCAGTATGCCGTTCGTGATCTCGATCTCTTCCAAGGAGGATACGCCTGTCTGAACCGGCACCCGCAAAGTCTTGCCACTGCGCACGATCCGCACACTATCGCCATCCAGCAAGGCCGACCGGGGAATTACAATGGCCGATTTGCTTTTGCGGATGAGTATATTGCCTTCAACCGAAGAGTGAATAAAAGATTGAACGGAAGCCTCATCAGGAACGGCATCCACTCTGAAGGTCTGGTCAGATTCATTCATCAGCGGGTATATTTGCCTTACAATGGCTTTGTAAATAGTATTGCCCGTAACATCGGTTTTAAATAGCACCAGCTGGCCGGTTTTCACCAGGTTAACATCCTGCTGATCGACAGCAAGCCGTATGATCATCTTGTTTTGAGGACCGAGAAGGGCCACTGCATCGCCCGGACGAATTGCATCCCCCTCTTCTCTCAAGGTCTGATAAACCGTTCCATCTTTTTCGCTCCGGATATAATTATTGTCAAGGTCTGATCTTGCCGCTACCATCTGGCTCTTTGCATTTTGCGCGCTTACCGCAAGGTCGTTTTTGGCAGCATAATACTTTTTTCCGGCAGATCGTTTTTGATTTTCGGAAAGCCGGTAAGTCGTATACGCAAGGTCGAGGTTGCTCCTGGTGCCGATATCCTGATCATACAAATTTTTCAGGCGGATATATTGCAGGGAATCATTCGAGCACTTCAATGAAGCATTCTGCATGTCCAATTTAAGGTTATCGAGCACGGCAGATTGCGCTCCTGCATTTTCACTGGCATTTATATAGGTGCTTTTAGCGGCATCCAGCTTTGCTGCGGGCGACTCTGAACGGATGATATATATCACCTGTCCTTTCGCTACGTGATCACCGTCCCTTACAAGTTTCCTGACAATTGTTCCGCCCGCCAGGCTGCAAAGGTTGTATTCCCCGTCGCCTGTCACCTTTCCCGAGGCATATACCGTTTCCACGATATCTTTCCTTACTGGGTGCAAAGTATTATTGCTGCTGCAGGCAACAAACAATAATGTCACCATGCATATGCTGAAATTCCTGTTTACCATATCCAATTCAATTGCATTTTAAACAGCGGTAAAGTTGAGCACGGCTTTGCCCGTTAAAAATGACCTCAATCATTTTTAAATGTGTTTGACGTTCGGCACCGAAAGCCTGAAATCGGAGATTTCCACGCTGCATGCCCCTCAATCCATTGAAATTCCCCCTTGTACCAGGAAATGTCAAAACTGATACAGATCATTTTTACAGGTGATGATGCTCATGGCAGGACTTTTCAGGCCGGGGTAGATTTGTCAGCATTAAGAACCCCGAATGATGTTTAACCGAATGATCGCTTTTATGCTTCTGATTACGCTGACAGTTTCGAACTGTTCCAGGTACTTCATTTGCGCTGCGTTTAAGGTTAATCAAAAATATATCACCGCTTCCTTTTGCGAAAACAAGAATAAACCCTGGATACACTGCAATGGAAAATGTTACCTGATGAAGAAGATCAGGCAAGCCGAAGAAAAGGGAAAAAAGGAAAGCCGGGAAAGCCAACAGGATAATATCCAGGAAAGTATAGTCGAACCCATTTACAGGTTCGTGTTCCATACGGGCCTGACGGCAGTTATTTCCACGCCCTACCTGGCAAGCCTGCTAGATCTGCCGCCGCCGGGAATTATTCAGCCTCCTCAATAGACCTGCTCTATTTCCTGATCCGATCGAACTTTGTTCTATCACCCAGTTCCAACGAGGGAAACGCACCTCCCTTTTTAGTTTAACCCGGTATCGTACTCATATCGAATTGGAAATGGTACGGTATGCAATAAAAATATCATGTCTATTATTAAAAAAATACTTTTGTTTAGTTCGCTGCTGCTCCTTTCAGAAATCAGCAACGCACAAAAAATAATCAGCGGAAAAGTCATTGACTCCGCTACCCATCAGCCCATTGAGTTTGCAACCATTACCGCCAGGTCTTCCGGAAGAAGTTCCGGCACGGACAAGTTTGGCATTTTCAAAATCCTGGTACCTTCAGATTCATCCATGATAACGGTCACCTACCTCGGATATGCGACGCAGGAAGTATGTGCCAGGTCATGCTGCAACGGGATGACTTTTGCACTATCTCCTGCTTCCATCAATCTAAGGGAAGTAAGAATTGCACCGCAATTAAACACTTGTTGTTTCAATACCATCTGCAAACTCGATCTCAATTTGAGGCCGGTCAACTCATCGCAGGACTTGCTGCGCCTGGTACCCGGTTTGTTCATCGCCCAGCACATGGGAGGAGGAAAAGCAGAACAGATATTCCTGAGAGGATTTGATGCCGACCACGGCACCGACGTAAACATTTCCATCGATGGACTGCCCGTAAATATGGTGTCACACATTCACGGCCAGGGATATGCAGATATGCATTACCTGATCCCCGAAACCGTGTCCGGCTACGATTTTGGCAAGGGCCCTTATTATACAAATTATGGTGACTTTACCACAGCCGGCTATGTGAATTATCAGACAAAAAATGCATTGACCAACAGCATGATACGCCTGGAAGCAGGGCAGTTCAATACCCATCGTGAAATGGCCATGATCAATTTGTTGAACGAAAGAAACAGCGCAAAAGGTCAAAACGCCTATATAGCAGGTGAGTATAATTATACAGACGGCCCCTTTCAATTCGCTGAACATTATAAACGCGTGAACGTGTTCGGGAAATATAATATCATGCTGGATTCTGCCAACAAATTCACCTTCATAGCTTCCTATTTTAATACCAACTGGCGCGCTTCAGGCGAGATCCCGGTTCGGTTAATTGACAATGGGAGCCTCAACCGTTTCGCCACGATAGACAGCCTGCAAGGTGGCAGCTCAAACAGGGCCAATATCATTGCCCGGCTAACTACTGATCTGAAAGACGGCAACTCGCTGGAAAATCAAATCTACTACAGCCGGTATAATTTTCGTTTGCGGGTTAACAGTACATTCTTCGCAGAGGATAGCCTGAATGGTGACGCTGTAAAGCAACGGGAAGCAAGAAATCTGTTTGGTTACAACGGCCGGTTTAGCCACCGGAACGATTGGTCGAACGCATCTTTAACTTCTGCCGCAGGCCTTGGGCTGAGGCTCGACCGGACAAACAATTCCGAACTTGATCATGTAGACCCACAAAATAATGTGCTGTCAGTGGATCAGCTGGGCAATATTTTAGAGAACAATATTAATGGCTTTATCGATGAAAGCATTGAATATGGGAAATGGGTGTTCAATGCAGGAACCCGAGTTGATTATTTCCGTTTCAATTACGACAACAAGCTCGACGCCTCTGTCCCTTCGATCAGCAACGTTATCTTTAGCCCCAAACTGAACATCGAATTCACCGCAGATCCGTCACTTCAGTTCTATTTAAAAACAGGAAAAGGATTTCATTCAAACGACACCCGGGCGGTGATCTATCAAAACGGTTTGCAAACCTTGCCTTCTGCCTATGGCACGGACCTCGGCGTAAATTGGAAACCTTTGCCAAAGTTATATATCAATATGGCCCTTTGGTACCTCTACCTCCACCAGGAATTTGTGTTTACGGATGACGGAGGTGTTGAGCCTGGAGGCCAGACCCGGCGAATTGGTGCAGATTTTACTGCACGTTACCAGTTTACCGATTGGCTATATGGCAGGCTTAACGTGAATATCGCTAAGCCCCGCCTGCTGGATAGCCTGAAGGGCCAGGGATATGTAGCACTGGCGCCAACCTTTACCAGCACGGGCGGACTGGACTTCAAATTGAAAAATGGCATCAACGGCGGATTAAGTTATCGCTGCATGACCGACCGCCCTGCAAATAACGATTACTCACTCAAGGCAAGGGGCTATTATGTAACCGACTTTGCTATTAACTATACGAAAAAACGCTATGAGATCGGTCTCTCCATTGAAAATTTGCTGAATACTAAGTGGGATGAATATTCAGTAGAGGAAGAAACTAAGTTGAGAAGCGAAGCAACACCCGTTGACGGTGTTAGCATTACCCCAGGGACACCATTCTTTGCAAAACTGAAATTCAGTCTATTCTTCTAGAGGAACAGAAGATATTTCTAAAAACGTAAAAGCCCGCCTGCCAATTTCAAACATGACAGGCGGGCATTTAGATTTTACAACTCAAACATTTCCAACGGTCGTGCCTGCTATCAGTTCATCACATTGCACTGCTATTTCCAATTCTTCATTCGTAGGGATTACCAGGATATTTACACGGGAAAATGCGGAACCGATTTCCCTTATACCCGTTTGGCCGGAGCAATTTCTAATATTGTCCATCCTGATGCCGAGAAAATCCAGCTGGCTGCATACCATTTTACGTACGATAGCATCATGTTCACCGACACCTGCAGTAAACACCAATGCATCGAGTCCGTTGAGCGCAGCGGCATAAGCGCCGATATATTTTTGAATACGGTAGGCGTACATTTCGTAGGCCAGGTGTGCGCGCTGGTCGTCCTGTTCCAAAAGCTTTCGGATGTCCCGCATATCACTGTATCCGGTAAGCCCGAGCATTCCGCTCTTTTTATTAAGCAAATCATTTAACTGTTGTTGGCTATAGTTCAGTTCTGACATCAGGAAAAGCAATACCGAAGGGTCAATACTACCGCTGCGCGTTCCCATGATCAAACCATCGAGGGGTGTCAGTCCCATGGTCGTATCGATAGATTTTCCTGCGTTTATCGCAGCCATGCTGCAGCCATTGCCAAGGTGCACCGTGATGATCTTAGCATCAGGCCTGTCAAGGAATTCCATGGCTTTTTTTGAAACATATTGGTGGCTGATCCCATGAAACCCGTACACCCTGATGCCTTGATCAGCATAAAAGTTTTGAGGAATAGCATAGCGAAACGCTTTCTCCGGCAGAGTTTGGTGGAATGCGGTATCGAATACCGCAATATGTGTCGCCTGATGAAATAACTGCTGCGCAACTTCGATACCCTGGTAGTGGCCGGGGTTATGCAATGGGGCCAATGAAAACAGCCGTTTAATTTCCTTTTTCACATTTTCTGTGATAACAATTGGCATGGTCATTTTTTCGCCGCCATGAACGATCCTGTGCCCTACAACCTGTATATCTCCGGGATGCTTAATCACCCCATATTCAGCGTCGGTTAGCAGTTTGCCTACTTCTTGCATACCAACCCGATGGCCGGGAATGACGGCTGTAACCTTTCTCTTTATTTCCTTTCCATCAAGGAAAACTGAATGGCTGATACTGGCGTTGTCGAGTCCGATCCTTTCCACTATGCCACTGCATAGCGGGCTCTCATCCGGCATTTTAAACAGTTGATATTTAATTGAACTGCTGCCGCTGTTAATTACCAGGATATTCATAAATTTTTAAGTTAAGGATTCCGTCAGCTGATATACCTGCTGGCCCTGGATGGCTGTAATGATGATCGTATTGAACACGTCCTCAACCGTACATCCCCTGCTCAGGTCGTTGACCGGCTTATTCAGGCCCTGCAATATCGGCCCGATGGCTAGTGCCCCGGTTTCCCGCTGCACCGCCTTGTAGGTATTGTTTCCGGTATTCAGGTCAGGAAATATCAGGACGCTGGCCTGTCCGGCGACTTCCGAGCCCGGCAGCTTTTGTTTCCCGATCACCGGATCGACCGCCGCATCATATTGGATCGGCCCCTCAATTTTAATTTCAGGACGGGATTGTTTAACGATAGTTGTCGCCCTGCGGACCTTGTCTACCTCCTCGCCGCTCCCTGAATTTCCTGATGAATAGGAAAGCATCGCGATCCGGGGTTCAAGATCGAATGCAAGGCTCGTTTCCGCCGAAGAAATGGCGATTTCGGCCAATTGTTCTGCTGTTGGATTCGGGTTGACGGCGCAATCGCCAAAAACACAAACTCTGTCCTCCAGGCACATAAAAAATACCGATGATACAGTTGTAATGCCCGGTTTCGTTTTGATGACCTGTAATGCCGGCCTGATGGTGTGCTGAGTGGTGTGAACAGCTCCCGAGACCATGCCATCTGCATCGCCTTTGAAAACCATCATCGTCCCGAAATAGGAAACGTCCGACATCAGGTCACGTGCCATTTCCATTGTCATTCCTTTGGATTTGCGTAGCTCGAACAGCGTGCTGACATAATCCTCAAATTGACCATAATTCTGAGGATTGATGATAGTTATTCCCGACGGTACGTCGATGCCAAGCCGCTTATAGGATTCTGCGACCTCCGAAGAGTTTCCAAGGATGATGAGCCTCGCGATACCCTGGCCTGCCAGCCGTGCCGCCGCTTTTAATATCCGGTCATCATCACCTTCCGGCAATACGATAGTTTTAATTTGCCGTTTCGCCCATTTTACCAGTTGGTACTGGAACATATGGCGCGTAAGCGCCTCAGACTGGTAAGTGATAATTTGATTGTCAAGCGCCGAAACGTCAACGTATTTATTGAAGGTATCGATCGCCAGTTGAATTTTTTTTGGATTGTCCGAAGCGATCTTCGATCTCAGTCCGCCGATGAGCGTACTGGCCTGAAATGTACCGGTTTCTACTGACAGGATAGGAACAACACTGTGCAGGCCATTGATGAGGCGCATCACGGGCTCTTCCGGCTTGGTCCCCGCCGTTAATACAATTCCTGCAACTTTGGGATAACTGGAGGACAGATTTGCCTGCAGGGAGCCTATAATAATATCCCCCCTGTCTCCGGGCGTAACGATAAGTACGTTTTCTTTGATATGGTTAAGGAAATTAGGCAGCTGCATGGCGCCCGTCACAAAATTATCGACCTGGTTATCCAAAAGCTCTTCACCGAAAAGCAATTCCCCGTTGAGATATTCAAATATTTCTTTAACAGTAGGGTTCTTCAGTCCGGGATCATCCGGAATTACGGAGAGGATCACATCGCCGGACAATTGGTTGGAAAGTATATCTTTCACCAGTTCGTACTGTTCCGGGTTGACCTTATTCACGATCATAGCCAATACCTGGATATCGTGATCCTTGAAATTATGCAGGAAATTCAGGCTCTCATTGACGATCTGTCCCACTGTTTTACATTCGCCTGAGACCACCAGGATGGCCGGGCTGCTCAGGTTTTTAGCGATGAGCAGGTTCAATTCAAATTCAATGGCCACGCCTTCCCCTGTAAAGTCGCTACCCTCCATCACCGTAAAATCAAAATTCTGTTCCATCATCTTGTATTTACCAATGATTGCATCGATCATTTCCCCGTGGCTCTCATTTTCTATGAATTGCATGGCTTCCTGCCTTGTAAACGCATAGGTGTCGGTGTAATCAAGCGGAATCTCAAAATGATTAAGGACGGTCTGGATATGTACATCTTTTTTGTCCTTGTCATCTGTGTTGATGATCGGTTTAAAAAAGGCTACTTTTTTCGTTTTACACAAAAGGCTGTTGACCAGCCCGATCGTTATGACAGACTTTCCGCTGCCTGGCTCGGCAGCCGCAATTAAAACTGTTTTTGCCATAATAATTAGGTTTTATAACGCTACCACTATTCAATAATAGCATGCGCCTCGATCATATCGGCTTTGGTCACTTCAAAAATCTCTTTCTTCAGCTTGCTGCATTGCTCAAACATCTCGGCAAGACGTGTCTTCAATTGCGTATAACTTTCGATCAATTTCAGATCCAGTTCTTTGCATTCCCCTTTGATTAAGGGTTCGAGCTGATGCAGGTATGCCGTCAGGTCCGTTTTAAGGAAGGAGTAGCTGTCCTCTAAAATATAAAGGCTGTTCAATTCTTCGTTTCTGATCACCGCCACTGATGCCGTTGCGGCAAGCTTCCTTAAGAATTCCAATTCGGTATCGAGGAATTCCAAGTCAGATAACCATTGTTTATTTACCAGGTAAAGCTCCTGTAATTCAGCGTCCAATTCGCTGTCTTCGATTGCTGTTGTCATGATTTCTAATTTTATACCACAAAGTTAATTCACCTCTCAAAGCGGCTTGCTGATTGCCGTCAGTGGAATAAATGATCTTAGTCAGTTTTGATCACAGGGCAAGCAAACCTTAAAATTAAGAGCTTGACCAAGGTCACTTATGTGCATGTCCTGAGTCATTTTAATTCATGCAGATTCATGGCAATTTTGAGGAAATAAATCTCGAAAATATGAAAGCATTAGTATATCACGGGGCCGGGAAAATGGCCTGGGAAGAAAAACCAAAACCAAAAATTGAATTACCTACAGACGCGGTCATCAAAATTACGAAGACAACCATCTGCGGGACTGACCTGCATATTATGAAAGGCGATGTGCCTGAAGTGACTGATGGCAGGATTCTAGGCCACGAAGGTGTTGGCATCATAGAAGAAACAGGAAGCGCTGTCAGCAATTTTAAAAAAGGCGATCATGTGATCATATCCTGCATCACTTCCTGCGGAAAATGTGCCTACTGCAAGAAAGGGATGTATTCGCATTGCGAAAACGGAGGTTGGATTCTGGGACACCTGATCGATGGCACCCAAGCGGGGTATGTCCGCATTCCTCACGCTGACAATAGTTTGTATCCGATTCCCGCCGGTTCTGACGAAGAAGCTTTAGTCATGCTGAGCGATATTTTACCGACGGGTTTTGAATGCGGCGTTTTGAACGGGCAGGTGAAGCCCGGTGACACCGTTGCCATTGTTGGCGCTGGCCCGATAGGACTCGCAACTTTATTAACCGCCCAATTCTATACGCCCGCCGAAATCATCATGATCGACCTGGATGAAAACCGCCTTGAAGTGGCAAGATCATTTGGGGCAACGCAGACAATTAACAGCAGTACCGTAAATGTTCTGGAAAAGATATTGTCACTGACCAATGGCACTGGTGTTGACGTGGCTATTGAAGCAGTGGGCATTCCTGCAACATTCGAAATGTGCGAATCCATCATAGGCCCAGGAGGTCATATCGCCAATATTGGCGTCCACGGGAAAAACGCCAGCCTTCACTTGGAAACGTTATGGTCGAAAAATATAACGATCACCACCAGGCTTGTAGATACTGTAAGCACGCCGATGTTATTTAAAACTGTGCAGTCAAAGAAAATTCAACCCAGGCAGCTCATCACACACCACTTTAAATTAGAAGAAATTGTCGCGGCTTATGACACTTTTGAACGTGCTGCTGAGGAAAAGGCTTTGAAGGTTATTTTAAATGCGGAATAAGCAACAGGCTGTTATTGATTTAGCATAATTCCCCCCTGCGATGAATTTCTGTAGGTAAACAAGGGCATCCCGACAGCATCGCGTCATCGGGCTTTACGGCGTATATCTTCATAACGCGATATATTAGTTGTTCCGCGATAGTAATCGGCATGCAAGAAGCACGACTTTTTCAAGCATGTGATAAAGCACCGATAAAGTTAATTGATTCGAAATAAAATATTTACAAGCAATTAGTTTTACTTAATTAATTGATACATAGCAATTCCGGCGAGAAAAATCAAATAATTGTAAAGTAGTTAAAAGTATGGCATGCAAGAGGTCATCGGTTCGACTCCGATATTCTCCACTTTGACAATCAAGGCTTTGCAAATTTTTGTAAAGCCTTTTTTGTCCTGATAAAGTTTAAGCTTGTCTTAGTTGGCATTTACATTTTTTAGGTACCAGGAATGCCTCCAATCCTGTTTTGTCTAAACTGCCGGTTCACGAAAATTAATTCAAACTAAATTTCTAGATAACGCTCTTTTGGCTTAGTCGTCGGCACGTATTATTGATTGCTGCGCAATGGCGATGCCTTAATCTTATGGCCGTAAAATGCATAGAAAATCAAATAACAATAGCAGGGAAGCAGGATCAAATACCCTACTTTTAAACTGCATTTATCGGCAATGTACCCATAAAGTAAAGGAAGGAGGGCATTGCCACAAAGACCGAGTATCAGTATGGATGCACCCACCTTCAAATGTTTTCCCAGGCCTTTAAGCGCAAGAGGCCAGATACCGGCCCATATCATTGAGTTAGCAAAGCCGAGACTAATTAAGAATACCAGGGGAAGTTCGATGGCGGTGCCGAACAAATTAATTTTACTTGCGGTGAGGTTCACCATAATTGACAGGAGTAGCCCCAGCACCGTACAAATTTGTAATGCCTGATTTTGTGATACCCCCTTTGGGATAAAAATGATGCCCATAAGGTAGCCGATTATAGTCGCCATTAATGTAAACGAAGGAAATGCCTTTGCTGCAGAAATAGAGTAACCGAGACTTTGTGCATATGGAATAATAGTGTCGATGGCTATGATCTGCGAACCGACATGAAAGAAAATTGCAATTGCCCCTAAAATAAGGTGTGGGTATTGAAATATGGTGTCCCGTGCCTGACCATTTTCTGAACGTTCCGGTGCGGCTGTGTCGTCAATTTCCGGCAGGGGCGAAAAATAAATCAACGCGCTCAGAGCCGCGAGGACGATAGCCACTACAGCATAGGGATATATAACCCGCTGTATAATACCATTCAAAACGATTTCCCTCTGAACGTCATCCAAATGTGGGATAGATTTGAACAATTCGCTGTCATTAGGCTTAATGATCAGTGCCGCAAGTATTAAAGGTGCCATTATCCCGGCCGTCTTGTTACAAATCCCCATTATGCTGATCCTTTGCGCAGCCCGCTCCGGACTTCCCAGCATGGTCACATAAGGGTTGGCTGCGGTTTGCAAAATAGCCAGCCCTGTGCCTATAATAAATAAGCCCAGCAAGAATATGGGGTATGACCGCATGACGGCTGCAGGAATAAAGACGAGTGCTCCTGCAGACATAGCTGCAAGCCCGATCATGATCCCGATTTTAAAACCTGTGCGCTTTAATAAGAATGACGCAGGAAGAGCAATCACCAGGTAAGAAATGTAAAATGCGAACGTCACGAAATAGGATTCAAAATTCGTCAGTTGGCAGGCTACTTTGAAGAAAGGAATAAGCATGGCATTGATCCATGTTGCAAAACCGAGGACGAAAAACACCACGCAAATGGTAAGTAATGGAACAGTTCTGTTAGAAGACTCCAGATTCATTTAGCACCTGATTAAGTTTTTTATAAAAATATAAAAGCGGTTTACACAAATACATCTACCCCGATTCAGACTAAGCAAGTTTGCCAAATCCGGTGTAAGATAGTGAAATTCACTTATTTTACGTGTACGTTAACGTTTAAAAATATGTTTTTTTAATTAAAATGATGAGGTTACACGCCATTAAGTTGATTTTCAAGCATTTTTTATTTCAAAAATATTTTGAAGTTATCGATAAATATATAATTTTGCTATAACGTGTACGTTAACGTTAATCAAAAACCAATTATCAACCAAACGCTTACTAATCAATTATGGTAAAACATCGACTCAACTCAAAAAAATCGGGACGACTACTGCAGCTAGGTATGTATGTATTCGCCTGTATCCTGTTATCGATGATCGTTTTTCCAGTTAACCAGGCATACGCCCAGGGAAGATTAATTACGGGAAAAATCATCGACAGTGCCAACAATTCTCCCCTGGGGGGCGCAACTGTAGCAGTAAAAAGCAGTTCAACGGGAACTATTACCGATGTAGACGGTAGTTTCAAAATCAATGTACCAGACGGAGGAACACTCCAGGTCAGCATGATCAATTACAGAACGGTCACCCTAAAGCCGACCGACAACCGCCCACTGACCATCAGCCTTACAGCGATTAATAAATCACTTGCCGAGGTAGTTGTAGTTGGGTACGGTACATCCAAACGGTCCGACCTTACCGGGTCTATTTCATCCGTCCCTAAAGAACGCTTGTCAGAGATTCCGACAAGTAACGTTTTGAAAGCGATTGAAGGCACAGTTGCAGGTGTGACCATAACAGATGGTAACAATATTCCCGGAAGTTCACCTGGCATTGTCGTTCGGGGTATCAATTCAATCAATGGCAATACCGATCCACTGATCGTTATCGATGGCAATCCCTTCGAAGGAGGCTCATTGAGTGATATTAATACCGCTGATATTGCATCCATCGACATTTTAAAGGATGTTTCTTCGGTAGCTATTTACGGTACCAGGGGTGCCAATGGGGTTATACTGATCACCACCAAGCGTGGGAAAACAGGGAAGGCCGCTATTACGCTGAGTACCTATGCGGGTTTTGAAGACATGGCGCATGTTTTAAAACCGATGGGCCCGGCAGAATATGTAAAGAAATATGCAGACTGGAAAGAGCAGGCTGGAGTTGAGAATGATTTTCCTGTGCCTAATGCTTATGAGCAAGCCAATTATGCAACTAATACCACCACCGACTGGCTGAAAAAGGTATCACAAAACGGATTTATTCAAGATCATACCCTGAGTGTTTCCGGCGGCAACAAGGATGTTAAATACTATGTTGCCGGTGATTATTTCAGCGAAAAGGGAGTACTGTTGGGTTACCAGACCAAGCGCGGAAGCATTCGTTCAAATATTGACGCTACAATTACTGATTACCTGAATGCAGGGGTAAATTTATACATGGCAACCACTAACAATGACGGCGGCCGGGCAAGTCTTGCTCTTGCAGAAGAAATCAGCCCTTACGGCAGGTACAAAAATCCTGACGGAACTTATGCTATTTTCCCGATGGAAGGAGAAGAAGCACTGCAAAGCCCTATGCTGGGTACCATCACCACCAGGAACTCCAGGCGGCAGAATTTGATCACCAATGTATATGCCGAATTAAAGCCTTTACCGGGTTTAAAATACCGAATTAACGCCGGGTATACTTATTTGCCTTCCCTTGCCCAAAGCTACCAGGGCCGTTTGGCAGGCGATATAGCAGGCGGAACAGCCGAGATAGACAATACGGAAAGGAAAAATTGGATCATTGAAAATATATTGACCTATGACAAAAACTGGGGTAAAAGTCACCTTGATGTGACCGCCTTGTATAGTTCACAGGAAAATAAAGAATTTGCATCAACCATTAATGCATCCGGGTTTATCAACGATGCTTTATTATTTAATGCGGTACAGGGAGCCAGTACAATATCCGGCCAGTCTGAGGCAATTACCACAAATATGATATCGCAGATGCTGAGGGTAAATTACTCCTTTGACAGCCGTTATTTAATAACCGCTACAGCCCGCCGTGATGGCTATTCGCCATTTGGTTCTAATACCAACAAATATGGTCTCTTCCCTTCCATTGCCCTTGGCTGGAATATTAGTAACGAAAGCTTTATGAATGATGTAAAATTCATTAACAACTTAAAGCTGAGAGGCTCTTACGGATTATCCGGCAATCAATCGGCTGTAATTCCGAACTCAACGATATCTTCTTTTACAACCATTTCCATCCCATCAAATGGCAGGCCAACCACCGGCGTAATAGCAGATGTATTGGGTAACGAAAATTTGAAATGGGAAAGCACTTATGGTAGTAATATAGCCCTGGATTTTGCTATATTAAATAACCGGATCAGCGGTACCATCGAAACTTATAACACACACACCAAAGACCTGGTACTTTATCGTGCGCTGCCAACAGCTACAGGTTATAATCAAACAGTTTCAAATATCGGAAAGGTATCAAACACCGGTTTTGAGCTAACCCTGAAAACTCAAAATGTTCAGAGTACAAATTTTAGATGGGAAACCAGCTTAAATTATTCGGCTAATACCAATAAGATCGTCGATCTATACGGTGATAAAAAGGACGATATTGGAAACAGGTTGTTTATTGGTCACCCGGTAAATGTAGTTTATGACTATAAACAAACTGGTGTTTGGAAAGTAGGAGAAGATCCTGCCAACCAGGATCCCGGAGCAACACCAGGCGATCTGAAGTTTGCTGATCTGGATGGAAGTAAGACGATCACTACTGACGGTAAAGATCAAATGATCCTCGGTCAGACCACTCCTAAATGGACCGGTGGTATCACCAACACCTTCCACTATAAGAATCTTAACCTGAGCATATTCATTCAGACTGTGCAGGGCGTTTTGCTTGATAACCGGATAATAGATTTTGTGGACTATGGCGGAAGGGAAAATCTGCCGGCCGGTTTGGGATACTGGACAGCGACTAATCAAAGCAACTTACGGCCTAAGCTTACCTACGTCAACTTCCGTGGATATGGTTATCCTGAGGATGCTAGTTTCACCAGGATCAAAGATGTGACGTTCAGTTATAATTTTTCAAAGAAGTTAGCTGAAAAGTTAAAAATAGGAGGAGCCTCCCTGTACATTACCGGTAGAAACCTGGCCACATTCACCAAATGGGTTGGATGGGACCCGGAAGCCAGTTATGCTATAACAGGAGATACCCAGAATAACTATCCGTTGGTGCGCTCATTTATTTTAGGCGCTAATATTACACTTCGCTAATTCAATTGATATGAAAAAGTATAAATATATATTGATCGTGATCATGGCCGCGGCTATTATGTTGCCGGCCTGTAAAAAGGATTTTCTTACGGAGAAGGTCTATTCAAAATTTACGCCTGAAGCTTTGAATGATTCATTAGCGTTTGAGGCCAGCATTGTGGGTCTGCAAAGCCAGTATTCTCTTTGGAATACAATGAACGAAGATCAGAATGGCAACCAGGGTTTCCTGTGTGTATGGCAAATGGGTACTGATGTGGCTTATAATAAAGCTCCGGATGACCTGGACCCAATGTCAATCCCCTACACCAATTACGAAAAGTTATCTTCGGCTGATGTTTCTGTTGCTTTTGTATGGCAATGGGCATATAATATCATTAACAACTCTAACGTGGTACTTGCCAATATCGACAAACCATCCATACAGGCCGGAACCAGTTTCAGAAATAAGATCAAAGCCCAGGCTATGTTTTACAGAGCTTTGGCTTATAATTACCTTGCTACGCTGTTTGGTGGTGTCCCTAAGGTGACTGAGCCGATAACAGGCCCTAAAACAAATTTTGTAAGAGCACCCATAAAGGACATTAATGACCTTATTGTGGCTGACCTTAATTTTGCGAAGGTAAACGCACCTTCAATTGATGACCTGGAGGCTAAATCACTTCCAAACAAATCTATGGCCTCACAATTATTGGCGGAAGCTTATTTACGCATAGGAGGTAAAGACGCTGAAGCTGAAGCAGAGTGCAATACCATCATTAACAGTGGTAAATTTCAATTAATAACAGCCCGTTATGGTGTACATGCCTCACAGCCGGGCGATCCTTTTTCGGACATGTTTATTTTTGGAAATCAGCGGCGTACCCAGGGTAATACCGAGGCTATCTGGGTAGAAGAAACTGAAAATCCGGCATCGGTACCCAATGGTGCCGGGCCCGACCGCCAGGACAAATTTCCGGGTTACCGCTTCCTAGGTTCCCAGCACAGAAGAGCATGGGGCAGCAGATATTATAACACGCCGGGTATGCTATTGTGCGATAGCTTAGGCGGAAGGGGAATAAGCAGGATGGCATTAACCTATTTTGTTTTAAACCTCTATGGCCCCAATGATATGCGTAATTCAAAGTATAACATACGCCGGAAATACTACTACAACGACCCATCTTCTCCGGATTATGGAAAACTGGTTGCAGGGCCTGGGATTGATACCAATCGTAATATTGTTCCAAAAACCAATAAATGGGACCAGTTTGACCCCAATGATTCATTTGGTAGCAGTATGATCAAGGATTTTATCATAATGAGGTTGGGAGAAACCTATTTACTAAAAGCGGAAGCACAATTTAAACAGGGGAATAAAGCCGGAGCGGCCGAATCCATCAATGTACTGAGGACAAGGGCAAATGCAGCGCAGGTTACCTCAGCCCAGATAACAATGGATTTTATACTGGATGAAAGGGTAAGAGAGCTGATTGCCGAGGAAAATCGTCGTATGACCCTGATGCGGACTAAAACTTTGCTTCAACGGGTAGTTGGCCGCGGGCAGAAAATTACCGGGCTTACAGAAAAGAACTTGTTATTACCCATCCCTCAGTCGGAGATCAACCTGAACAAAGACGCCAAATTAGACCAAAACCCAGGTTATTAAATAATATTTTTAGTTGATTGATGTTTATCCAGCGCCACTACCGTTAAAACCGGAGTGGCGCTTTTATTTTAGGAAAGATATTGAGGCTGGTTAGATCTTGATGATCCATTGTTTTTTATAGAGGATATACATCAATCCCCATATCAGCAATAGCAAAAGAATAGCAGTTAAAAGTGATGACCATTCAGGAGTAAAAACTTTTGAAAAAACAAACTGATCAAATATTTTCATACCACGGGCCCCTTTGCCCTGATCGCTTATCTTCACCCTGTTAAGCAGCAGGCCTGGTAAAGATTCTGAAAGCACATATGCAGTTATAGCATTGATCCCAAGTACGCTTAACAGCCATGATTTGCTGAACTTACCTTTAACATCAATAATCCAGTAAAAAATTGCGAAGCCTACAGTGCATATACCGCCGGCATAAAGCACATAAGAACTTGACCATAAGGGCTTGTTAAACGGAAAGACCAGGCTGAAGATCAGTCCGGCCAGGATCAGGACATTTCCGCCTATCAATAAATTGACGGTTTTTCGTTCAACAGACAGATTGTCGTTTTTGAGTGTAAGGCCCACGAATATGCCGATCATCGCAGTAACAACAGCCGGAAAGGTGCCCAATATCCCGCACGGGTCGGTGTAAGCAAACTTTGCTAAATGGCCAGGTGACAAAACTAAATGATCAAACCAGGCGCTGGCGTTTTCAGTAGGCGTTACAGCACTTAGCCCTGCCGGTGGGAAAAGGCATACTACACCATAATATAACACCAGGATGGTGGCGGCTATAGCGTAAAGACTCTTTGCAGGAAGTTTGATATATAAACAGGTAGCAATAAAATACACCACGCCGATCCTTTGCAACACGCCCGGGAATCTTAATTGCGAGAAGTCAAAACGATGGATAAGTTGCAGCGCAAGGCCTATGCCGACAATGATCAGCATACGCCGGAATGCTTTCATGATGATGCCGCCATGCAGCTTCGGGTCTGTTCTTTTAGATGAAAAAGCAAACACGATGGACAATCCCATCATAAATATGAAGCACGGGAATACGAGATCGGTCGGCGTACAGCCATTCCACTCAGAATGTCTCAAAGGAGGAAATACATGTTCCCAATCGCCGGGTGAGTTGACGACGATCATCGCCGCAATGGTAAGCCCCCGAAACGCATCGAGGGAACGTAACCTGGTTTTTTTAATCTGCTCAGTCATTTTTTGTTTTTTATTTAATGCAAAATACTGAAAAATTACAAATATCGTGTACGTACACGATACGCATTTAGTAAAATTATTGTGATGAAGATCAAATACTTACGAGGTAGGAAAATGATGTGTATATTTGACGCATATATGAAAACTAAATCTGACCAGTCAGGTGTAAAGGAAATAGCAAGATTGGCTAATGTCTCTATAGGTACTGTCGACCGGGTTATACATAATCGTAAAGGTGTTTCCGATGAAACCCGGAAGAAAATTAACGCCATCATTTCGGAACTGGACTACCGCCCTAATAAAATGGCGAGCTTGCTGGCAAAGCGCGACACGGTAACTATCAGTGTAGTTATTCCAAAAAGCTCAACTGAGACCAATTACTGGAGCTACCCGCTTGCGGGTATTGATCAGGCCATATTGGAACTCAGACAGTTCGCAGTGGCGGTGGATTACGTATTTTATGATCTCAACTCAAGAGAAAACTTTGTTGAGGTTGCTAATTCGGTCTTAAAATCTGAACCCCAGGGAGTTTTGATCGCGCCTTCATTTGTTGAAGAAGCAACCACCTTTGTAAGAAAATTAAAAGAGCTGAATATTCCCTTTGTGTTTATCAACTCAGACCTGCCAAAAGAAGACAGCCTGAGCTACATCGGGCCGGACCTTTATCAAAGCGGACGTCTGGCAGCCCAGTTGGTGAGCTTTATGATGAAGGAAGATGACGATATTTTTGTGATCAATATTTCTACACAATTAGAGCTGGATCACCATTTGTTTAGAAAAGAGCAGGGCTTCCGGAAGTTCTTTGAAGAAAAGCAACTTTTAAATACTGTCCTTTCACTGAACGTTAATCATACTGACATCAACTCCATTGAAAAGCAGATCACTAAGGCCATCAATTCCACACCTAAAGCCCGGGTGCTTTTTGTAACAAATTCGAGAGTGCATGTGGTAGCTAAAGTTATTTCGAAAATCAAGTCGGATATATTATTGGTGGGATACGACTTTATTGAGGAAAATATCACTCAGCTGGAAAATGGTATCATCCGTTTTATCATCAGCCAGCGTCCAAGAGAGCAGGGCTACCTGGCAATCATGACCTTATACAAATTCCTGTTCAAAATTGAAGATGTCGGGCAGGTGAATTATATGCCTATCGACATCATAACCAAAGAGAATTATAAATCTTACAAGAATTAATCAACTACTAATTTTTGGCTGCCTGAGCTGGCTCGAATTGATCAGGAGTGCGGTAGTAAACCTGATGTTTTAAGAGAGAATTTTGTCTGATTCCAAGCGATTAGGAAAATTGTTATATTTTTTTCTGTCCTTCTGAAATCAGGCTGATTCAGCTATTAAATTTTGTATGCATAATAATATTTTGAAAATTCAAATAAAGCGATATTTTTGTAAACGTGTACGTACACGTTAAACCAATTAAAGCATATGGCCTTACTCAAAAACAAGATTGTACAACGATCAGCCAAAGTTTGCATCACTTTATTGATCCTTCTTTTTACAAATTATGTAAAAGGTGCCAATAACTCTCCAACGGCACCTGATCAATTTAAAATAAAGGCATTCCATATCGACTTGCGAATACAGGTAATGAAGTTAACTGCCCTCAAAAAGCTGGCTTATCAACTGCATGGGCAGGGGATAAATGCACTGATAATGGAATGGGAAGGGGCTTACCCGTATGCAAAAGAAACCGTGATCTCCAACCAATATGCCTATAAACGCAGTGAGATAAAGGAGTTTATCCGGTATTGCCACACCCTCAATATGGAAGTAATTCCGCTGCAGCAAACATTCGGGCATGTGGAATATATACTTAAACATTATAAATACACAAAACTGAGAGAAGACCAAAAAGATTTCTCACAGGTTTGCCCGGTAGAGCTGGACAGCTGCCGAACACTTTTTACAGCTTTGCTGAAAGACATAGAGGAAACGCATGATTCACCTTACATTCATATTGGCGGAGACGAAACATTTCTACTCGGTCATTGTGAGAAATGTCAGCGCAAAGTAGCACAGGTAGGTCTTTCGGGCCTGTATTTTGATTATATTAAAATGATCTGCGACATTGTGGTTGGGATGGGAAAAAAACCGGTGGTTTGGGCAGATATTGCCCTGCATTACCCTGACAAAATACATTTGCTTCCAAAAGAAACCATATTTGTAGACTGGAACTATGGCTGGGACCTTAGCCATTTCGGTGATCATACCCAGTTGCTTAACAGCGGCTATGAAATCTGGGGCGCGCCCGCACTGCGAAGCGAACCGGATAATTTCTACCTGACCAAATGGAAAAACCACTTCGATAATATCAAAAACTTTATTCCTGAGACACGGAAACTCAATTACAAGGGTATAGTGATGACCTCATGGTCAACTTCCGGCGCTTACTGTACTGTTTTTGATTCTAATAATGACCCGTTGGCCTTTTATCCTATCAGGCGCGTTTGCCCTTTGTCGGGATTCAATTTATTGATCAACGCCTATACAGCTGCCTTGAAAACGGAACAGCCATTAGATGCCAGGAAATTTATAAATGATTATTGTTTGAAACAATATGGCCTTACCAGGCCCGCTGCGGAAAAATTTCAGCGGGCACTGTTCATGACACCATACCCGGTTATAAACGGCCAGGTTCGGTCGAAGAGCAAATTGTCACTGGAAAGCCTGGCTGACAGTACCTCAGAAGCTTTATCCCTTTTCAAAAATCTAAAGCCGACCAAAAACACAGATGAGTATAGCCATTACATATTGATGACTGATATCAGGTTGTTCTATCTCAAAGTTTTGCTTTTAGAACAGCGTGTAAATGCCAATAATTTCAACCTGGAATCTGCCGGTAAACTTGTTCCACAAGCAGAAAGCCTTAAAAGGAAATCCCTGGAGCTGAACAAGTCGTTTGCGGCGCTAAATGGTGCTTTCCTGAAAGACGGAGAAATTGCTGCAGAGAATGCCTTGAGAAATGAAAAGCTAAACGATTTGTATAACCAAATTATGGCTGTAAGACCCGCCAGAACCTCAACGAATTTATAATGGATAGTTTAAGCCTAAAAATATATAACGCAAAAATTATAACCCCTGATAAAATTATCGGGAATGGAAGCCTGGTTATTGAGGACGGTAAAATAAAGTTGATTTCTTCCGGTGATATCGAATATGACACGGAGTACGTTCTTAACGCCGAAGGGAAATATCTATCGCCCGGCTTTATCGACATTCATTTACACGGAGGCGGCGGACATGATTTTATGGACAACAGTGTGGATGGCTTTCTGGCCATAGCCGAACTGCACGCACGCTACGGCACAACCGCGATTACACCAACCACTCTGAGCTGTGAAAAGGATGATCTGCTTCAAACCCTTGAAACCTATAAAAAAGCAAATGGTATCAATAAGCGCGGTTCGCAATTTATAGGCTTGCATATTGAAGGGCCGTATTTTGCAATGAACCAAAGAGGTGCGCAGGACCCTCGCTATATAAGAAATCCTGACCCGCAGGAATACCGGGAGATATTGGCGAACAACTCTTTTATAAAAAGATGGAGTGCAGCGCCTGAACTGCCCGGGGCCATCGAATTCGGGAAATATATGTCTTCAAAAGGTGTACTGCCATCTATCGCGCATACCGAAGCCATTTATGAAGAGGTTAAGGATGCTTTTGAACATGGATTCACACATGTCACTCATCTTTATTCTTGTACGTCGACAGTTACAAGGAAAAATGCCTATCGTTACGCCGGTGTTGTAGAAAGTGCTTTTCTCATGGACGACATGACCGTTGAGATCATCGCTGACGGTGTTCACCTCCCGGAAGCCTTATTAAAATTGGTTTACAAACTAAAAGGGCCGGACAGGATCGCACTGGTTACCGATGCAATGAGAGGCGCCGGTATGCCTCCCGGTGAAAGCGTACTGGGAGATTTAAAAAACGGGCTAAAGGTTATCATAGAAGATGGTGTTGCAAAACTTCCGGATAGAACTGCGTTTGCAGGAAGCGTTGCGACCGCCGACCGCCTGGTAAGGAACATGATCAACATGGCGGGTGTACCCCTTATTGATGCCGTTAAAATGATGACGGGCACACCCGCAGCTATTATGGGCATATCTGAAAACAAAGGCGCTATTGCAGTTGGAAAAGATGCTGACCTGGTGCTTTTCGATGAGCAGATCAATATTCATCAAACCATTATAGGGGGGCGTATTATATTTGGAGAAATGGCTAAAAATCTATCCCAGGCAAATCATGGATCATAATTTCAAAATAGACGAACTGGAAGTATTTGTGGTGAAAGACCGTAAGGCATTGGGCGATTATGCTGCAAAAAGAACAGCTGAAAGAATTAAACAGATTGCTTCAGAAAAGGCGGATGTCAATATCATTTTTGCTGCAGCACCCTCACAAAACGAATTTTTAGGATGCCTGTTAACGGATGTAAATATTCCATGGGGCCGTATCAATGCATTCCATATGGATGAATACCTGGGCCTGCCTGATGACGCTCCTCAGAGTTTTGGAAACTTCTTGAATGAGAAGATATTCAGTCATGTACCTTTTAAGTCGGTTAACCTGATCAATGGTCACACGGCAGATGTTGAACATGAATGCATCCGTTATAAAAACCTGCTTCAAAAATTTCCGCCGGATATTGTTTGCATGGGTATCGGAGAAAACACGCACCTGGCGTTCAATGACCCGCCGGTCGCAAATTTCTCAGACCCTGAGACTATAAAAAAGGTAACACTGGACGAAGATTGCAGGCAACAACAGGTAAATGACGGATGTTTTGAGAGCCTAAACGATGTACCCCATTATGCATTAACGCTGACTATCCCTGCCCTGATGCAGGCTCCCTATATTTTTTGTATGGTCCCCGGTAAATTAAAGGCCCGGGCTATTGACCATACCTTGTCAGAGGCAGTATCTGAGCGCTATCCATCAACCATACTCAGAGCGCACAAAAACGCCATTCTTTTTGTTGATCAGGAGAGTTATATCATTTGAACCCCAGCCCTTGTCAAGCAATCCACGAACAGCACTAATGCAGAGCATCAATGTTCCCTCCCTTTCATCTATTGACGAAGCCGATCAGAAATTAACCTATTACGATATTTCAAACGACCCGTGGGGAAGCGGATCTTCTGACTGTGTCGCCCGGTTTACAATGGGTCATACGGGCACCGTACTGTTTCTTAAGTTCAGGATTGAGGAATCATTTCTAAGAGTAAAAACACGGGCAAATAATGGCTCTGTTCACTTTGACAATTGCGTTGAATTCTTTTTTGCCTTCCCGGGAGATGATCATTATTACAACCTGGAATTCAACTGTCTGGGATCTGTCAAGGCGGCGTTCGGGCTTGGGCGCACCAATAGAAATCCATTGCCAGATGAAGTAGTAAATACCATCGCCGACAAGATATCCATCACCTTAAATAACGTAAATGCCGAACGGAAAATATGCTGGGAGCTTACTGTACTGTTGGAGATCAATGTATTTATTTTCCACAAATACAAATCCTTTAGCGGTCTTAGTTGCAGGGGTAACTTTACTACATGCGGTGAAAAATTGCCGGACCCCCATTTCCTGAGCTGGGCTAATATAAATTCTGAAAAACCTGATTTTCACCGGAAGGAATTTTTCGGAAACATAATTATACTTTGACGAGTCAAATAAAAAAGAAGCTTCTACTGTTCCCATTTTATCCGCAAAATGTCCGGTTAAGAAGATTCTTCCCCTGCGTGCTTTTTCATGCAAAAATCTGATTGATAGCTATTTGAATGAATTTTTACCTGTTTTTAATTTACTAAGCCGGGTATGGCATGTAAGAGGTCATCGGTTCGACTCCGATATTCTCCACCCTATAATTAGCCACTTACATAACCAGTAAGTGGCTTTTTTGATCAAGACCCAGTTCGGAATTGAAATTCTATTTGGGAGCATAACCAATATTTTAGACTCTCAGTTGCGAACGTCTTGTATTCGCAATCGGATTAACATATCAAAAATATTGATAATGAATAGTAGGTGTCTTTTTTTATTATAGAATAATTTAAATAAGTTCAACTCTTCATAATTCAACATAAAACACAGTCGGGTATTTTACGTTAATCTTAAAAATAAATTCAACGTTTTGCATAAAACCGGTTTTATCAATTCTGTAAAAGGCAAAATAGTCATCGCCTCTATACTTGCTTTCTTCGCCTTGTTTATGGCCTGGGAAACCAGTAAAAATGCGTTTACATCTGTGATAAATGCTTTTGATAATATTTCGGCCCCGAATGATAAATTAAGATTAGTTAATGAACTATCTCACAGGGTAACCCGGCTCGACCAGGTACAGAAATCTCTTCTGGTCAATAAATCGGCAAAATATTACGGCTTTTTCCTGGAAACAAAGAAATTAAGTCTGAAGATCGACACTTTGAAGCACCTATACGCAAATAGTCCCAGGCAGATAAAACGGCTTAGTGCTTTAAAAAAACTATTACAGGACCGCGATAAACTCTTTATAGATTATCTGAATGTACGTGAAGGGCTTATCAATAATAAATCATTCTCAGACCAGGTCTCTGCGTTAAATCAGATGGTACTCAAAAGTGCCAAACAAAACGATAGCCTGGTTACCACTACCGAGAAAAAAACATCTACTACCACTATTTATCCAACCGACACAATTGTTACCCAAGAACAGCATACCGGCTTTTTAAAGAAGCTATTTGGCAGGAAAAAGCCCAAACCTGAACAATTGGCGACCGGTCAGCCTTATAAGGTTGTTGACGAGGAACTGAAAGTAAAGCGGGACACCATAGCCCTTGCAAAACAGGACAGCTTATTAAAGGGGATGGGGAAAACCATGCAAAAGATGGAAAAAACCCAGCAGGTAAAAAGCGATCTGTTTGTTAAACGTGAAGCGGTGCTAACCAGGGCCAGTGCAAATGTAATGCGGCAAATTTTTACCCTTTTGAAAAAGGTAGAGAAAGAAACTCTTGTGCAAACTGCAACTAATAACAAGATGGCTAAAAGTGCGGTAAAAAACAGCATTGAACGCATCGGTACAATTATGCTTGCATTTTTCATATTAAGTGCATTGCTGGTTTATTTTATTTTAAGAGATATCTCGCGCATTAACAATTACCGGAAGAAACTTGAAGTAGCCAAGGACGAGGCCGAATATCATGGGCTTGCCAAGCAGCGTTTCCTTTCCAATATGAGTCACGAGATCAGGACCCCATTGCAGTCCATTATCGGCTATGCAGAAATGATCAAACAACAGGAACATCCTCAACGAAAAGATATTGAGGCCATTTACAGATCGTCAGGCCATTTATTACAGATTGTGAACGAAGTGCTTGATTACAACAGGATCATATCCGGGAAATTCACTTTTGTAAAAGAGATCTTTAACCTGGAAGAATTGCTTGATGAGGTGATATCAATACTCTTTCTTCAGGCTGAAAAAAAGGGGCTCACTATTAAAACCGACTATGATCATACTGTTTCAGCTTCACTTAAAGGCGATCCTTTCCGCTTAAAACAAATATTATACAATTTATTAGGCAACGCCATAAAGTTTACCCCTTCAGGTGAAGTTATATTAACCGTAAGAGGTAAACAGATTGATGATCATATCGGCTACAAATTTGATGTAACGGATACAGGCGTTGGGCTTTCAGAAAATGATATCGGCCGGATATTTAATGAATTTGAACAGGCGGGTAATGATAAGCAAGGCCATGCAGGTACAGGGCTTGGATTAGCCATTACTAAAGAGCTTATTGTAAACCAGGGCGGCAACATACAGGTAAAAAGTGAATTGGGTAAAGGCAGCAGCTTTATTTTTGAGCTTAAATTTGAAAAAGACCTGACCCAGGCGGCAACTGCCAAACAGGAAGATGCTGCATTTACCTCCCTTTCTTCCGGAAAGGCTTGGGTGGTTGATGACGACTCTTTTATATTGGAACTCTGCTCCAGGATATTTGAACATAACCAGATTGAATACCGTTGTTTTTCCTCGCCAAATGAGATCCTGGAAGCTCCATGGGACGATGAGGTAAAATATATATTTATTGACATGCGCATGCCCGGAATGAGCGGCACAGAGCTTTGCAGTTTGTTACGCGAAAAAGTGCCTGCAGAAACCATGCTTTATGCCCTTACGGCCCAGGTGATGCCTGATGAGAGCGATTCAGTTTTACAATACGGATTTAACGGCTTGCTAATGAAACCGTTTAAAGAAAGCGAATTAGTGGCGCTGGTAAAAAACGATAACCGAAAGGTTTATAATGAAAATTCGCATCCGGGCCTGAACATAAAAGCACTTGAAAAGATGACCCTTGGCGATCATAACTTAATTGCCAAAATATTGATACGTTTTGCCGAAGACAGCCTGAATGATGTTGCCGAGTTGCGTGCAGGTATTAATGAGCATAAGATGGACACGGTATTGCTTTTAACTCACCGTATTGCAGGTCGCACGGCACAAGCTGGTGCATCTGAACTGGCAAAAGGCTTCAGGCTTGCCGAATTGGAATTACACCAGGATAGAAAGCTGACTGACAAAAGAACCCGGCATCTATTATCGCTCGCCGGCAAATTGCATGAGCTTGCCTTAACCACACGCAAGCTTAATATTAAAAATATTATCAGGTAAGTTTATTGTTATCTATCAAGCCCGTAACGTTCAATCTTACTGTAAAGCGTTTTGCGGTCGATATTCAGTAATTTGGCAGCTTTTGATTTATTGTATTTTACCTGGTGAAGGGTTTTTTGGATTAAATTCTTTTCGTTGATCTCATTCTGAGCTTTAAGGTCCGATTCAGGCGCTACCGTCAAACTGCCGGATACCGTAAATAGCATTTCATCAGGCAATGTCTCTACGCTTGCCACGTCATCCTGACTTAACAGCACCATACGCTTGATCACATTTTTCAGTTCGCGTAAATTACCCGGCCACTCGTATTTATTTAATACCGCTTTAGCTTCAGGCGAAATATCTTTCAATGCACGACCGAGTTCAGCATTTGCCTGCTTGATAAAATAACTAATGAAAATATCCATATCTCCCCTTCTGAGACGTAAGGGAGATAGCTGTATTTTAAATTCATTGATACGGTGGTACAGGTCCTGCCTGAAATCGCCTGAGCTCACACTGTTTACCAGGTCATCATTGGTTGCGGCAATTATCCGCACATTTACAGGTATTTGTTTGTTGCTGCCAATAGGCTGTATGGTTTTTTCCTGCAAGGCGCGCAACAACTTTACTTGTACATCATAGCTCAGGTTGCCTATCTCGTCCATAAACAGGGTGCCGCCCTCGGCAAATTCAAAGGTTCCTTTTTTGTCGGTAATAGCACCAGTGAAAGAGCCTTTTACATGACCGAACAATTCGCTTGCGGCCAGTTCTTTTGAAAGCGCGCCGCAATCAATAGCTACAAAAGGCTTGGATAATCTTTTACTTTGCCTATGTATCATCCTGGCAACATACTCCTTTCCTGTACCGCTTTCACCCTGTATCAATACCGACATATCTGTAGGTGATACGATATCTATATATTCAAAAAGCTTATCGGATTGGCTACTGCTGCCTTTTATAAACTCTGGCCCATCATCTTGTTCATTGGTCTTTTCTGCTTTATCCTGGGCGAGAGCACCGTTCATGATCATCAGCAGTTCATCCGGGTTGACGGGCTTTGTTATGTAATCAAATGCCCCCGACCTGATCGCTTTCACCGCCGTGCGCACATCGTTAAAGCTGGTCATAATAATAATAGGGATGGATAAGCCCATCTCTATTGCCTTAGCCAATACATCAAGCCCTGTACCATCCGGCAAACGGTAGTCGAGGAGTAAAACATCATATTTGTGTTTTTGTAAAAAACCAAGACCATTCCTGATGGTGTGGGCAGCCGTTACCTCATGGGAGTGCTTTTGCAGGAAGCCCTGCAGTAATTGAGAGAAAGTAAGGTCGTCTTCAACAAGCAATATTTTTGCCATGAGCTTAGCTTTACCGGGGCAAAACTACGAGAAACAGGCTTATAAATGAAATATTGAGGCTTTCACGAGCCTCGGGGAAGGAAATGTAGCTTAGAAAGCTTATAAAAAAAAGATTCTGCTGAAATATGACCGACGTTAAACATTGGTCGTACTCCAGCAGAATATATAGCTATTGCTTGTTGTGAGTAACAGCTTTACCGGTTAATTATTTCTTAACAGGTGGTTTTTTTGTTGTGGTGTCTTTTTTAGTGTCGGTTTTCTTTTTTGTTGTATCCTGTTGCATAACCGGGCTAGCTGTAGCTACAAATGTTCCTAAGGTGAATGCTGATAACATCAGCGCTGCAAATAATTTTTTCATAGTTTTTAATTTTAAATTTAATTACAATACAGTAGTACATAATTGTGCCAAAGCACCCAAAGAAAACAACAGCACACGTTATCAGCTATTTACAATAAAATATGGTTTTGATTATTGTAGACTTATTCCACAGAATGGCGATAAAAGCAACATAACAGTCCGGATTTGCTGATGGCATTTAGAAAATTGTGATGCCCACCGTCCAGCCTAACCAGCGGGTGAAGTTTTTATTAGTGCTTAACTGGTGATGCGAGGGATCATTTATGAAATCATATCCTTCAACGGCATTTTTTTGGTCGGAATAATAATAATTCAATGATGGCCCGGCCATAATACTGAATGATCTGGCAACCTTTATATTCAAACCAATATCCAGGCGGTTGAGCAGGTTCAGGTAATCTGAATTACCCAGGTAAACATACCGCGAGGTCAGCTCGGTATTTACGGCTAAACTGTTAAAAATACTCAGTTCATTACCAAAGCCTAAACCAGCGGCAAATAGCTTCTTTTTATTCCAAGCATTAGCGCCTGTTACTACAATGTTATAAAGCAAAGGAGTTCCGTTTTTATAAAGCAGATTAGTATTAATGGTCTCGTTAGTATTAGCAACCAATTTTTGATAGCCGTTCTGAACAAAATTTAAAAGGCCTATACTGATCCCCGAAGATCTGTCAGAAGCATTGATCAATCCAATTTGAAAACCTTTAAGGTCCTGGGCATAGTTAAAAAGCCCACCTAATTGTATGCCGCTGAATTGTTTGGTTACGATGTTTGAAAGCCCCAACTGTATGCCTCTTGAGTTCCCTTCTGATACATTTAAAAATGACGTCTGGAGTCCATTTAGTCCTTTGGTGTGATTCAGCCCTATAGCCATCTGCACACCTTTCATATTTCCGCCCACTTCATTAAAACCACCGGCGATCTGAAAGCCATTTACCGAGCCGCCAATTAAATTAAAGGCCCCCGCCAACTGGAAAAAACTCACATTGCCTCTATCCAGGTTAAACAAGCCGGCCAGTTCCACACCATTGCTGCCCGCATTATAGCCGCCCAAAAGATTCAACGAAGCCTTATTAACTACCTGCCCGCTTAACGATCCATGCGAACCCAGCCCGGGCACCAACGAAGCCTGGAAAGGCTGTTCAGTAATCAGTCCCCCTAAATTAAGCGATTGTATTTTTTGCTTAGACGAGGTAAATAATTTCACTAATCCCGACTTTCCGAAGTCTGACATGTCATCCGTTAAATAACTAAATGAGGTATTGGTACTATTATTTCCATTAACTATTACCTCGCCTAACAGATTTACAGTGGTATCCTTATAGTTCTCTTTGCTGGCCGTAAGGATGATGGCATGATTATCCTTTTTTATATCCAGGTCGAAATGGCCATCCTGATTGGTAATGGTGGATTCCAGCGTTTGCCTTTCGTATACGCTGGCATTCATTAATTTTTGCCCGGTTTGCTCATTCACCACAAAACCACTGATATGGTAATTGCGATCATCACCCATCACCTTATCCATTTGCAGCGAAAGCCGGTTAGGCGCGTAGCGGAGTATGATAAAATTTTGTGATTCCCGGTATTCAAAACAGTAATTAAGCAGTTGGTCAAGGGCATCTTTTACCGTTTCGTTTGCAGCCCTCATCGTAACCAGGCTGTCTTTATTGATGAGATTACTGTTATACGAAAAACGAAATTTACCACGTTGCTCCATCAGCCTTAATACCGTATCAAGCCGTTGATGATCTACATTCATGGTGATGTTACGCTGCAAAACAGACTGTGCATAGCCCTGTGTACCTGCAAAACAGAACAAAACAATGGATACCCGTTTTGCAAATTTGATAAGGTTTAGCATCATCAATTTATTTTAGCAGGAAGCGGCTGCCCTGACGCTCTACGCGGATATTAAAAGTTTCGGTGATCACCTTTAATATCTCATCCAGCGACTGATCTTTAAAAGTGGTGGTAATTGGCAGGTTGCGTAGTTTATTGTTTTCAATTACGATATCCGCTTTGTATATCTCGTTCAGTTTATCAACCAGTTGATACAATGGCGTCTGATCGCAAACAAGTTCCCCTGTGATATAATAATTATATAAGCTGCCTTTATTTTGCTGTTTTACCAGTTCGGTACCGGTTTCAGTTACCATCACTTTTTCGCCGGGATATAAGTGTACCTCTTTGCCGTGAGCTTTTACTTTTACAATACCCGTCGCTACGATCACCTCGGTTTCTCCCTTCCTGTTTTTTACATCAAAAGACGTCCCAACTACCGTAATCGTTGCACCTTTAACCGAAATAATAAATGGTTTGGTTTTATCGGGCGCGATTTTAAAAAACGCCTCGCCAACTAATTTTACCGGGCGGTTATCGCCTGTAAAGTGAGCAGGGTAGCTTAATTGCGAATTACTGTTAAGTGTGATTGTTGAGCCATCCGACAAATTTTGAGTTAATACCCTGCCGCCGCTTGTTTTGTTGATAATATGGGCATCATAGTACCGGTTGTATACCCAATAACCTACTATGCCAACTAACAAAATAGAAGCCGCTATTCTTAACCATTGGTTTGTTGGCCGGGGTTCCCTGCGGACAGGGGGCTCTATATCTTTTTTATTGATCCGGTGTTGCAGCCGCATCCATGCCGCATCTTCATTTACCTGGCTTTCCCCGGCAATGCCTTCACTCTCCTGCCATATCCGCTTGAAATCATCATAATACTTTCGGTTGGCTTCATTAACGCTGATCCATTGCTCAGCCTGCAGCCTTTCTTCGGGCGTAGCTTCGCCGGCCAGGTATTTCACCAGCAAATCATCCATTGTATGATCGTCCAAAGGCATCATTTATGCAATACAGTTAATATATATAAAATAAGCGTTAAAAATTCCGCCAGTTTTACTCTCAATATTTTCAACGCTTTGCCCATCTGGTTTTCAATAGTTTTGACAGACAGGTTAAGCTGATCAGCAATTTGCTGATATTTCAATTGTTCAAAGCGGCTCATCTGAAAAATAGTCCGGCATTGCTCCGGCAGTTCTTTTAAAGCCTGCTGAATATGCGTTTCCAACTCAGTTACCATCATTTTCTCTGATGCCTGGGCTGATAGCCCCTCATCTTTCCCGCTATAATGCACTTGTAAATTAGCCCTGTTCTTTTGCTGCTTCAGGTAATTCAAACTTTCATTATGTACCGATCGGTATAAATAAGCCTTTATTGAGCCATCTATTTTCAGCTGACTTCGTTTTTCCCAAATGCGGCAAAATATATTTTGCACTATTTCTTCGGCAAGCTCGTCATCTTTCATAAACGTATAAGCATAGGAATGCAGGCTTTTAAAATACAGCCTGAACACTTTTTCAAACGCCTGCCCGTTCCCTTCTCTCAGTAAATTAATTACGGTGCTTTCGCTGTATTCCACTTTAAGAGGCTTATAGATGCTCTCAAAGATAAGCGCTTTCACCACTTTTTTATTATGCCTTCAAAACCGGCTTTAGATTACGCTTCATGATCATCTCCCGGATAAAAGCCGGCAGTAGGGTATTCAGCCCTATCATAAACCTGTTAATAGCACCGGGAATAATTTCCCGCTTATTCAAAAACATACCATGTATGGCCTCATAAGCCACACGGTCAGGTTCTGTGATAGTGGTTTTTGCAATGCCTTTTAAAGTATGGTTCATTACCAGCAATTCCGGTTTGGTATTAATGCCGCCGGGGCTCAGCAGGGTGATACATACATTTGCGCTTTGCATCTCCAGCTGCAGACATCGTGTAAAATAGCTGATGAACGCCTTGGTAGCCCCATACACCTGCTTTTGCGGCACCACAAAATGACTGGCAAGGCTGCCTACATTCAATACATAAGCGGTGCTTTTTTCATCAGCCTGTTTCAAAAACAAGTGAGTTAGCAATACTGGTGCTATCACATTCAGTTCTATCTGTTTCTGGTAAAACTCCAGACTCTTATCTTCAAACCACGACCAGTTACCTATTCCTGCATTATTGATCAGTATATCCGCTCTGACCCCTATCGAAGTTAAATACTGGAACAGCGAGGTACAATTATCAGCGCGGGTGAGGTCAGTTTCAAAGATCATCACCTTTACTTCAAAGTTCTTCTGAATATAGGCTTCCAGCTGCTGTAAACCGGTACCCGGTAAAGCCACCAATACCAGGTTAATATCCCTTGATGCCAGCTCAAAGGCGAAGGATTTGCCCAAACCTTCGCTGGCGCCTGTTACTATGGCGGTTAATTGAGACATGATCCGTTGATGTAATTTATAGTGCGTTTCATCCCTTCCTCAAAAGGTGTTATCTGGTAATTCAATTGGCTGATGGCTTTCTGGCTACTATATTTCTGGTTCTTCTTCAGCCGAGCGGCAAATTCAGGTAAAAATATCGGGGGCATACCTGTAAGTGTGGTTTTGATCTGCTCAAAATGACTGTAAGCATTAATTACCCTGAGCGGTAATTTAAGCATGTTATATGCCTTACCGGATACCTGCTGCAGCGTGTCGAAAAAAGTATTAAAACTGATATCTTCGCCGCCAAGGATGTACCGCTCGCCGGGTATGCCCCACTCCATCGCCAGTATGTGCCCCTTTACCACATCATCCAGGTAAGCATAGTTGGAAACTTGTTCGCCTCTGCCGGGGATAATGCGCCATTTGCCTTTCAGGTAGCTGCTTACCATTTTGCCTACGCTGTTACTTTCGGTTACCGGACCTTTGCCATAAACCCTTGATGGATTTACGGTAACGATTTTCAAACCCTGCTCAGCAAACTTCCGGGCCTCAATTTCGGCCAGGTATTTGGTACGCTCATAATCTATAGCAAAGCCATCGACACGCGGGTCATCTTCGTTCATAGGATGTTTGATGGTAGGCCCCCAAACGCCGCAGGTTGATGTATAAACCACTTTTTCAACCCCAGCTCCGGCGGCAGCTTTCAAAACATTGCGTGTTCCATTTACATTGATCTGGTAATAATCGTCCTTGTTGCGGCACCACATTTTGGCCAGGGCAGCGGTGTGGTATACCTGCCTGCAATCTTGTATAGCCTCTTTTAAACTCTCAGTATCCAGAATATCCCCTTTAACCGGAATAATGTTCCGATGGCGGATGAGGTAAGGATGATCGGTATTGCGGCATAAGGCAATTACCTCGTGCCCGTTTTGTGCCAGTTGCTCACTTAAACTCCGGCCAATAAACCCGGTTGCCCCGGTAACTAATATTTTCATAATGATCGGATTTTAAGCTAACTGAATTTGTATTTTATAAAATGAATGGTGTATCTCTACCTTGTTGCAAATACCATTGTCATAGGTATAAAAGTTGTAATTGCCATCCGGCAAATCGATCCGGTAGATATGGCCACCTACTTGTTTTATTTGAACGTATTGCTGAAAGTTATCGGAGTAGATCTGCGATATGCCGACAGGTTCTTTCAGGTACATCATGCTCAGGTTATATCCGATCTGTTTTTGATTAAACGAGCCGGTTTTATTATCATCTATCAGTTGATAGGTATCGCCGGAAGCTTTAGTGTATTTGTTGGCTTTTTCTTTGCCATTTACTACGCGGTGTACATGCGAACAGATCAGCTTACCATCGCGGTAATGTGATTCTTCTTCCACATTTACCTGGATGCCAAAAATGAAACGCATTTTTACTTCCGATGCAATTTTCAGAAAGGTATCGTCGCCATTTTTACGCTGCTGCAATTGCATATGGCCTACGGTACTACCATTATGTATCACCTTATAATTAAGGGTTTGATCCTGTGCCGTAACCTTAAAACCGGTTAGCAGCAGTACAAGCACTATTACCGTACACTTAATATAAGGGATTACCGTTAAAATACTGAGGTTATTGTTTTGTATAAATGGCCTGCCGTATTTCTTGAACAGCCATATGAGTAATGCAGTTATCATGTTGGGTTGTGTTAAGTGTTAAAATTTGTTTTTATACACCTAATACAACTGCATCAGCCCTTACCCCTATGCCGGGTGGAAATATTTTTTGATCAGGTAATCAATCCTGCTTTAAAGGATATAAACTCCGGATCTGATCTTAAACTTACCATATAGTATAATACTTATTATTAGTTTGGTGCAACGTCTTTGGGTCCCCGGGCGTCTATTAAGAATAAACACCAAAATCTTCGGGGACATGCTTAAAAATTACTTCAAGATCGCCTGGCGTAATCTGCTCAAGAGCAAGGTTTATTCGTCTATTAATGTATTAGGGCTGGCATTGGGTATGGCGGTAGCCATGCTTATCGGTTTCTGGATGTATGACGAACTTACGTTTAATTATTCCCATGCCAATCACGATAAGATAGCGCAGGTGATGATCACCCAAACCTTTAACAACGAGACCGGCACCGGGCAAGCAATGGCTATCCCGCTTGGCGCCGAGCTGCACAATAAATACACCTCGGATTTTAAATATGTAACGCTTACCTCCTGGAACTTCGGATTCATCCTTGGCTCAGGCGAAAAGAAACTGATCAAGACGGGTATGTGGGTACAGCCCGACTTTCCAAAGATGCTGGGCCTTCATATGGTCGACGGAAATATTAATGCACTTAGTGATCCTTCGTCGATGATGCTGAGTCAAAATGCCGCAAAGGCTCTTTTCGGTGATGTTAATCCTATCGGCAAAACTGTCCGTGTCAACAATAAATATGCGCTTAAGGTAGCCGGTGTATTTGATGATATAGCCAGGAATTCGAGCTTTAATGATACTTATGTCCTGATGTCGTGGGATAAATATATGACCACTGAAGACTGGTTCAAAAGGGCCTCAACGCAGTGGGACAATCACAGCTTCCAGATATTTGTGCAGATGAACGATAATGTGGATATGGCCAAAACCTCCGCCAAAATCGAACTGATCACCCAAAAATATGTAAAGAAGGAAGAGGGAAACGAACACCTGCTGCTGCACCCTATGGACAAGTGGCGGCTGTATAGTGATTTTGAGAACGGGAAGATCAAGGGCGGGCGTATTCAGTATGTGTGGCTTTTCGGTATTATCGGAGTGTTTGTATTGCTGCTGGCCTGTATCAATTTCATGAACCTGAGTACTGCACGGTCCGAGAAACGCGCAAAAGAGGTGGGCATCCGCAAGGCGATAGGCTCGATGAGGAAACAACTGATCGCGCAGTTCCTGAGCGAGTCGATATTGATGGCCGCACTTGCATTAGTGCTTGCCATATTGATCGTGCTATTATCGCTGCCATTCTTCAATAACATAGCCGATAAATCGATGTCCATTCCATGGGGTAACCCCGTGTTCTGGATTCTTGTTATCGTGTTTACCCTGTTTACAGGTTTTGTCTCGGGCAGCTACCCTGCATTTTACCTGTCAGGGTTCAACCCGGTTAAAGTACTTAAAGGCACCTTTAAGGCCGGCCGATTGGCTTCACTGCCCCGGGAAATACTCGTAGTGCTGCAGTTTGCTATATCGATAACCATTATTATTGGTACCATCATCGTATTCAAGCAGATACAATATGCCAAAAACCGGCCGGTTGGCTATACCCGGCAGGGATTGATCACTGTGCCGATGAGCACACCAGACCTATATGGCCATTATGACGCCATCCGCAATGATCTGCTGAACACCGGTGTAGTTGAAAATATGGCCCAGTCGTCCAGCCCGACCACGGGTGTTTTCAGCAATAGCATCGGATATGATTGGGATGGTAAAGACCCCTCAACTAACCCTCTTTTCGGTACCATTGCGGTTACGCACGACTTCGGCAAAACCATAGGCTGGCATATTCGCCAGGGACGCGATTTTTCAAAAAGTTTCAAATCTGATAGCAGCGGCATGATATTGAACCAAAGTGCGGTGCAACTGATTGGGTTTAAAGACCCGATCGGGAAGATCATTCGCTTTAATAAAAGAACTTTTACCGTTGTTGGTGTGATCGATAATATGGTGATGCAGTCGCCCTATATGCCGGTTCAGCCAACCATTTTTATGATGGACTATAACTGGGCAAACCTGATTACGATTAAAATAAAACCAGGCGCACAGTTAACACCGGCATTAGCTAAAATAGCCGGAGTCTTCAAAAAATTTAACCCTGGCAGTCCGTTCGATTACCAGTTTACCGATGATGAGTATGCCAAAAAATTCTCGGATGAGGAACGCATAGGCAAATTGGCATCGATACTGGCTTTTATCGCCATATTCATTTCGTCGCTGGGTTTATTCGGACTGGCCTCATTTGTGGCCGAACAGCGGACCAAGGAAATAGGTGTAAGAAAGGTGCTTGGCGCTTCGGTATTCAACCTGTGGGGTATGCTGTCAAAAGATTTTGTGAAACTGGTGGTGATATCCTGTATAATTGCTACACCAGTTTCATGGTATTTTCTGTCGGGATGGTTAAAGAACTATAAGTATCACACTGATATTTCGCTATGGATATTCCTCGCAGCATGTACGGGAGCAATGCTGATCACCCTGCTTACGGTAAGTGCACAAGCTATCAAGGCTGCTGTAGCAAACCCTGTGAAGAGTTTGCGGTCGGAGTGATATTGCTTGCATAGATATCCTGACTTCAATAAAAAAGCCGTTTACAGTAATTGTAAACGGCTTTTTTTGCGAGAGCTAATTTATTTTTTAATCCTTAAAGACTAAAGCTTTTATTTTTAATGCTGGCTTCAATAATTTTAGCAGAAATACCAACATTACCGGTTTTTTTCAACTCGGCAGATGAAATGTTATATTTTTTTGACCAATATTCATCATTATAAGTATCCTGGATGGATCTTTCTTCTCTTTTCTGTTTTTCTGTCTGAATGTTACTTTCCATGGCTAATAAATTTTGTTATGAAACAAATAAACTATTAGAATACTACTTTACTTAAACCTTATATGGCTAAAGAATGTATACCCGTTTGTGATGAGGGATAGCGTGTAAAAGTAAAACCTTAAGATTAAGTTATGATTTGCATAATGTTAAGTTAATGTTAACATTATGGCTACTTCTCAAACACAACCGCATCAGGCTGGGCGCCTAATTTTTTCAAGGTTTCATTGATCTCATTTACCATCTCGTCCGGGCCGCATACATAAAAGTGCTTTTTAAAATCACTTACCTCTGCCTTTAAAAAATCAGCATTAATTCTTCGCTGATCATGTTTGCTGTCCTTTTGGTTGGTAATATTAAAATGCGCGTTATTACCCAGCATGGCCACTAATTCGTCTTTCAATATAATATCACCGTCAGTTTTGTTAGAAAAGAACAGCATGTTTCCGTCCAGTTTACCTTGTTTGTGCAATTGCCTCAATATGGCTATAAAAGGCGTAATACCCGCTCCTCCCGCAATAAAGTAACCCGGCCCTTTGTATTCAATTGCGCCCCAGGGATCGCTGATGATGAGTTCGGCACCGGGGTTTAACTGACCCAGGTGATGGGTAACCCCGTTGGGGTTATCATATATTTTTATGGTAAACTCCAGGTGTGGCTCCTCATTCAGGCCGGTAAAAGTGAAAGGGTGTTTGTTGTCCTTCCAGCCCTCTTCATTAATAGAGAGGTCGGTAGCGTGGCCAGGTGTAAATTCAAAACCTGACGGTTTTTCAACCACAAAGCGTTTTACATTATGGGTAACGTTTTCGGCAGCAATAATTTTTACAATATGATCCATGGCGGTTGAGAAATAAAATTGAACACAAAATTACAGGTTTTAAACCCGGCGACAACCTAAAAACGAAACAATAAAGGAAAGGTTTGAGATACCTTATTTGACAGATAATCTGACTAAATTTAAAAAAACTTAAGTTTTCTGTAACCATTTTATTTTGCAGAAGTCTCCAATACAAAATTAGAACAAGCAAGCCTGTTTGAATACACTGACTGATAATGCGATCATGCTCCGGGTAAAAGCCGGGGACCTTGACAAAATGGGCTTACTGTTTGAGCGGCATCATCGCGCACTTTATGGCTTCCTGTTTCACATGACGTATCAGCGTGAAGCAAGTGAGGATATGGTACAGAATGTATTTTACAAGATGCTGAAATACAGGAACACCTTTACCGGGCAGGGCGAATTTATAGCCTGGATGTTCCAGATAGCGCGTAATACGCTGAAGGATTTGGGTAAGAAGAACAAATACAACGTGCAGCAATACCCCGCAGAGGAAATGGCCGAGCATATTGGTGGTGGTACAAGTGCAGATGAGCACCTGGAAAAGAAACAGGAGAAAGCTACTTTATACAAGGCAATGGCCAGCTTAAGTGACGATCACCGCGAGGTGCTGACATTGAGCAGGCTGCAGGAACTGAAGTATCACGAGGTGGGGCAGATATTAGGCATTACGGAAGTGGCCGCAAAAACGCGGGCTTTCAGGGCGATGCAGGAATTGAAAAATATTTACACAAAAATAGAACGTTAAACCGGAAGAGATGAAGTGTGAACAAAATGAAGAAAAATTCAGCGAATGGCTAAATGGTGAAATGTCGCCTGCCAACCGTATAGAATTTGAGAAGCACCTGGAAAGCTGTGCCGGTTGCCGGGAAGAGCTGGCTTCTATGCAACAGGTTTGGGATATGATGGGCACGATGGAAACTCCCGAACCATCGGCACATATGAAAGTGAAATTCCAGGCGATGCTGGATACTTATAAAGAATCTGTAGAAGATAAAAAAAGAGGCAGCATAGCAGAACTATGGAACTGTCTATGGCAATGGCAGCCCAGGTGGCCTTTAGCTTATAGCCTGGCGATCATACTGATCGGGTTTGGAGGCGGTTATTTATTGTTTGCCGGTAAAGGTAACAAGCAGGACCAGCAATTACAGGCGCTTACCTCGCAGGTGCATGAGTTGAAGCAAACCATGATGCTAGCTCTACTGGAAAACCCTTCAGCATCTGAACGCATCAGGGGGGTAAGTTACACCAGCGAGATCAAACATGCGGACAAGGAGGTGATCGATGCCTTATTCGCTACGCTGAACAATGACCCTAATGTAAATGTGCGTTTAAGCACGCTGGATGCACTGGCTCATCTGGCAAGCCACCCGGAAGTTAGAGCAGGGCTGATCAAATCTATAGCGCAGCAGGATTCGCCGCTGATGCAATCGGCCATTGCGGATGTGATGTTAAAATTGCAGGAAAAACGATCCATTAAATCATTCAGAGAATTATTAAAACAAAAAGACCTGAACCCCGGAGTAAGGGATAAGATCAAAGAAACCATAACACAACTCATTTAAATACAACAATTATGAAAAAATTAGTAATACCCGTAATTGCGGGAATAGGGCTCTGCTTTGCCCAATTTTCGGCCCAGGCGCAGGAATATAAAACGCACATCGGCAAGGAATTTACCTTCTCAAAAGGCGTGGTCGGCATATACAATTTGTTCGGTTCGGTAAAGGTGGAAGGTTATTCAGGCGATAAAGTGCTGATGGAAATTGATGAGACCATTTCGGCAAAGGATGAGCAAACTGTCGAGGATGGCAAAAAAGAATTCCAGTTAAAATTTGAGCAAAAAGCCGACAGTGTGATCGCCTATATCGCGGAGCCATGGGATACCAGGCCGCACCGGAATAACAGGCATTGGAACGACCATAGAAATATAGAATACAAGGTTGACCTGGAATTTGTAGTAAAAGTGCCTTTCAATGTAAACCTGGACGCATCAACGGTGAACGAGGGTAATGTTTCCATTAAAAACGTATATGGCGCTTTAAAGATCAACAATGTGAATGGGCCCATCAGCATAGTCAATGCAAAAGGCGCTACCATTGCGCATACGGTGAACGGAGGCGTAACGGTTAATTATTTAGCCCTTCCGCCTGATGCCTGCTCCTATTACACCATCAATGGTGAATTGAAAGTTACCTACCCTGCCGGCCTGTCGGCAGATGTATCATTTAAAAGTATGAACGGTGAGTTTTATACAGATTTCCAGGATGTGGAAGTGATGCCGAGCCATGTTACCAAAACCGAAAATAAAAGCGGCAATGGCACGGTTTATAAACTCAGCAAAAACTCGGATATCCGGTTTGGGGCCGGTGGAAAGATCTACAAATTTGAGACCCTGAACGGGAATGCAATCATTAAAAAACAACAATAAAAATTATAACATGAAAACGATAAAATTTTTAGGTACACTAAGCATAGCTTTACTATTTACGTCGGGCGTTTGGGCCCAGGATGGAAAACAAGAAATGTCGGTCCCACTGAGCGACCCCGCCAAGCCTTTTAAACTGGATGTACACCTGGTTGACGGCTCTATTACTATCAATGGTTACGAAGGGAAATCAGTGATCATAGAAGCAGTATCCAACGAGAAAAAGAGAAGTGCTGAATCTCAGGAACACGGAAGTGGTATGCACCGTATCAACGGGGGCAACAGTGCCGACATACAGGCGGAAGAACATAATAACGAGATCAGCATAAGCGGTAATGCCGGCAGATCGGTCAACCTGGTGATCAAAGTACCTCAAAATGAGGGGACTTTTAAAATAGGCACGGTGAACAATGGTGATATCACAGGCGGCAACCTTAATGGCGACCTTGAAGTAACCAACGTAAACGGAGCAATCAAGCTAAAAAATATCGCAGGCTCGGTGGTTGCTAACACGGTTAACGGCAATGTAGTGGTAACTTTCAGGTCGATAGATTCCAAAGCAGCTATGGCTTTCTCTACACTGAACGGCAATACAGATGTTACCTTCCCGGCATCATTAAAAGCCAATGTAAAACTGAAATCAGATCGTGGTGATGTATATACCGATTTTGATGTGATCACCGATCAGCATAAGCCAGAAGTAACCCGCAGTGACGGTAAAGGCATGTACAGCCTGAAAATAGAAGATTGGGTATATGGCAAGATTAACGGCGGCGGTCCGCAATTAATGATGAAAACCACTTTTGGAAATATTTATATTCGCAAAGCAAAGTGATAAAAACTTGTCATTGCGAATGAAATGACAATTCCGGTATTTTAAATTATTAACTACTAAAATCCATTCGCCATGTTTAAAAACTATTTGAAAACCGCCTGGAGAAATTTGCTGAACAATAAGTTTTATTCAGCCATAAACATTGCCGGTTTAACCATCGGGCTGGCCATCGGTATTTTGATCCTGGTATGGGTGCAGGACGAATTGAGTTTTGATAGTTTTCACAAGCAGGCGAAGGATATTTACCGGCTCGAGCTTTTTGGTGGCACAGGCGCAAGTAAACAAATATGGAGTGTTGATGTAGCCCCGATAGGCCCCCTGGCAAAACAACAATTGCCGGATGTGAAAGATGCAGTACGTATTACCGGCGGTTATTACTCCCTGTATCAATACAAGGAAAAGGTATTTGGAGATGAGAACGGCGTTTTTGCCGATCCCTCGTTTTTCTCGGTATTTGATTTCCACCTCATCAAAGGCAATGCGGCCAAACCCTTTGCCAATGACAACTCCATTGTCATCACCCAAAAAACGGCCGAAAAATTCTTTGGTGATCAGGACCCGATAGGTAAAGTGATCATTGCGGATAATAAAGAGAATTTTACGGTAAGCGGGGTGATCAACAACTTTCCGAAAAATTCCAGCATGCAGTATGATATCATCATGCCGATGAGCTTTCATGTTAAAACAATGCTGGCAGAAAGAAAAGTAGAAATAAATACCAATTTCAGCTTTTTCAATTATCCGACTTACTTATTGCTTAAACCTGGCAGCGATCTCAAAAAACTGGCTAAACAGATAAGGCAGATACATCTTGATCATAAGCCCGATGATACCGATGCAGAATATTTGTTGTTACCATTGTCTAAGATGCATTTATATAATGCCGATATGACTGATAAGGGCATGACAACCGTGAGGGTATTTATTGTGATTGCATTGCTGATATTAATAATAGCCTGTATCAATTATGTCAATCTTTCTACTGCCCGTTCCATGTTGCGATCAAAGGAGATCAGTATGCGTAAAATAGTTGGTGCAGGCAAAGCGCAGCTTTTTATGCAATTTATTGTAGAAACTGCCTTGTTGTTTTCATTAGCTGCTGCTTTGGCCATCGGGCTCATCTATGTTTTAATGCCGGTATTTAACCAGGTGGCAGGCAAGCAAATGACATTTGATCTGTCAGATTATCATATCTGGCTCCTGTTACTTTCAGCCATAGCAGGGACATTGGCTGCCTCAAGCATCTATCCTGCCCTGTTGCTTTCCTCATTCGAACCATTAAAGGCATTAAAAGGAAAAATATCGGCCGGTGTCGGCGATGCGCTCTTCCGCAAGATACTGGTGATCACTCAATTTGCATTTTCCGTGATATTGATAGTAGGAACAATGATAATTACCGGACAGTTGAATTACATACGGTCAAAGAACCTGGGATATGATAAAGCGCACGTATTTTCTTTCTGGATGCGCGATATCGGCACACATTATGAGGCAGTAAAAGCCGAATTGTTAAAGCAGCCAGGCATACTGAATGTAACCCGTTCAAACTCGAATATAGTACGGATCGGCGGGATCTCCGGAGATAACGACTGGGATGGTAAGGCGCCAAATCAAACTTTTATTGTTCATCCCATCGTAATAGACAAAGATTTTACGTCATTCTTCAAAATGAAAATGGCACAGGGATCATCATTTACAGGGGCGGTAAATGATACGGCACATTATATTTTAAATGAGACGGCTGTAAAAGAGATCGGGTTAAAAGACCCGGTGGGCAAGCGGTTCAGGATGGGCAAGATCAATGGGACCATCATTGGTATCGTAAAAGATTTCCATTTTGCATCAATGAAGGAAAAAATAGCGCCGTCTGTATTTATGTATGATCCGGAATATTTGAGAACTGTTTATATAAAAACTACCGGCAAGGATGCGCCAATGGCTATCCATGCTGCTGAAACACAGTTTAAGCAATACAACGGGCAATATCCTTTTAGCTATGCCTTCCTGGATGATATATTCAATGATCTGTACCAGGGTGAACAGCGCGAAGGGACCTTATTTACTTACTTTGCAGCCATCGCCATTTTTATTTCCTGTCTTGGTTTATTGGGCCTGGCCGCTTATACCGCACAGGTGCGCACCCGTGAGATTGGCGTACGCAAGGTATTAGGGGCAAGCGTGAATGGTATAGTTCGTCTTTTGGCTAAAGATTTTATTAAGCTGGTGTTAATCTCCATTGTTATTGCGGCTCCAATTGCCTGGTATTTTATGCATAAATGGCTGCAGGATTTTGCTTATAAGATCAGCATTAGCTGGTGGGTTTTTGTGTTAGCCGGAGGGATGGCTATAGTTATCGCATTTATCACCATCAGTTTCCAGGCGATAAAAGCGGCTGTTGCCAACCCTGTAAAAAGTTTGAGGTCTGAGTGAGCATTGGTCATTAGTCATTGGTCATTAGTCATTGGTCATTGGTCATTGGTCATTGGTCATTGGTCATTGGTCATTGGTCATTAGTGGGGAACGGAGTTAGGAAAGATTATTGCCGGTGCGGAATACCTATTATCGTAGCACCGGCAATATATTTTACTTTAGCCGTTTATAAATCTCCGTTGTTTGTTCGTTGGTTTTCGGATCATTGATCACCTGTGAATACTCGTCTTTACCTTTAAAAGTAATTTTAATGGAAAATGCGCGTCCAACTAACGCTGAGTGGCTCGACATTTCGTCCTCTTCGCTCAGGGTATCATTCTTTAAACTGAATGTGCCGTAACCAAATCCGTTTTTGTACACCCTGTTGGTGGCGTCCAACGGATAACGGTGGATGAACATAAAATGCCCTCCCCAGAATATTTTATATTGGTGTTCCTCTTGTCGTAGTGTATCCTTCCCTTTTACCCAAAAAACTTTGTCCAGGTTCCACACTCCATCCAAAAACGAGGTGTCGGTTGCCGGCAGCTTTGAGTAGGTCTCCGTTAATTTATAAGTAGCTCCCTTTATCACAGTCAGGTCGGGGATAACTTCTGTAAACCCGCTGTCTGTTTTTGTAATGATCACATTAAAATTTTTGGTCGAATCAAGGTTTCCGCTGCTGTATATATTATGCTCGGTGATCTTGGCACCTGTATCCAGGCTGTATGAACCTACTCCAAATCCAACCGATGAATCGGGCGCTATCCCCGCATACATAAAATGATGGTCTGTGTATATCTTGAATTGTGAACGCTCATAAACTGTATCTTTCCCTCCACCACTAACCATTTGCTTTTCCAGTTTAAATACTCCGGCGTAGCTTCTTTTTTCTTTTTGTTTACATCCATAAATAATACAGCCTGATAAAGCTGCATATAGTATAATCTTTTTCATGTCGATTAAAATTTAATGGTGAACAAGGAATGTTTATTGAACTGTTGGTAAGGTTTTATGGAAGCGGCACAAAGCATCACCAGTCGGTAAAAAAGGCGCCGAGCAGAGGGATATAAATTCCTGGAACTTTCGTTCTCATAAATTTATGGTTATATAATTGGCATAATAAATTTACGGATAATATATCTGCCAATCAATAAACAACACATTCACAAAAAAGGAGTGAATTATTTTCAAATAAATTTCATAAATGAATGAACATTCATTTATATTTGCACCATGCGAAACCGAGACGGGCACAAAGAAGCCCTGATAAAGAAAAAAGCTATTGAACTGATCGTCAAAGAAGGGCTTGATGGATTTAGCATGAATAAGGTGGCCAGGGCAGCGGGCGTATCTCCGGCGACATTATATATTTATTTTAAAGACAAAGAGGATTTCATTACGCGTATTACAATGGAGGTTGCTAATACAATGATGGAATACGCCATGAAGGATTTTGACCCTGAGATGAGTTTTGAAGAAGGGCTAATGGTGCAATGGAAAAACCGCCTGAGCTATCTTCTTAAAAACAGCATAGATATGGAGTTTATCGAGATTATGCGGTATACCGATTATTATGAAAGTGTTACCGAAATGCTTACAGGAATTTTCGGGGGTATAATGGGTAGATTCATTCAAAATTCCATTAAAAACAAAGAACTAGCTGAACTGCCTTTCGAGGTTTACTGGTCGGTAGCTTTTGCACCACTATACCAGCTGATCAAATTCCATAACCAGGGCAATAGTTATGCAAACAGCTCTTTCAGCCTGACAGACGGACATATGAAGCAGGCTTTTAACCTGGTTATAAAAGCTTTGAAACCTTAAAAAATTTTAACAATTAAATAAGTGAACATTCATTTATAAACTATCATGAAACTGAATCATATCAATTTACCCGTTGAAGACGTGGCCGCCACGAAACACTTCTTTGAAAAATTCTTTGATTTTGAATGCCTGGAGGTTAAGGGGGATAACGCTTTAGCCATTTTAAAAGGTGAAGACAATTTTATTTTAGTGCTGATGTCCAAATCGTTCAACCGAGATCGTCTAATGGAATATCCGGATGCCTTTCATATCGGCTTCCTGGTGAACAGTGACGAAAAGGTAAATGCAACACATCAAAGGTTGGTAGAAGGTGGCTTTTTGCCGCAGAACCCGCCCGGAAGAATAAGGGGGCAATACGGCTTTTATTTTAAGGCACCGGGAAATTTGCTAATTGAGGTAACTTCTTATTAACAAAAACAGGATTGGTGCATCTAAACTATTAATTAATACATCTAACCATATACATTATGAATATTGCAACAGACTACACAGAACCACATCATGTAATGCTGGTTTTCGAAGCCATACAGGCTGCTGCATCTGAAAACGAACTGGTTTTAACAGAACGGTGCAGCTATTACCAAAGGTTAAAAGAAAAAGGGAAAGTGCTTTTTTGCGGTAATTTCTGGAACCAGGACAGGGGGTTTATTATTCTCCACATTAACTCAGCTACAGAACTGGAAGAGATCATAGATAATGATCCGGGGTTGAAACATAACATCATCGAATTGGTAAGGGCAATGGCCTTCACCAGCGAAGAAGCCATGCAATACAGGGTTGCTGTTTAATAGCTTCCCTGTCTTACACGTTTGTATATCTCCGTTGTTTGTATACCCGACTTCAGGTCGACAGTTACCTGCTTATATTTATCTTTCCCGATAAGGGTGACCTTTGCGGTAAACCTGCTATCCCCTGGCTCTGCATCGGTTGCCATGTTCTCATTGCCATTAAGTTCGTTATTCTTTAAGGTAAACGTCCCGTAGCTAAACCCATTTTTATATTTATCACTGATATCTTTTACAGGATAACGACGGATGGACATAAAATGCCCTTGCCAGAATAGTTTGAACCGGGTTTCGCGCTGACGCATAGTATCCCTGCCCTTCAGCCGGAAGAGTGTATCCAGTTCCCACACACCATCGAGTGAGGATGTGCCGGCAACAGCCGAAAGTAGGCTATAGTTCTCTGTAAGCGTATACCTTACTCCTTTATATCTCCCGAATTCAGGGGTAAACTGTGTACGGCCTCCATTGGCCGAGGGCGTGATCTTAACCACAAATATCTGGGTAGAATCCAGCGCACGGTTATTGAATATATTATGTTCAATTAAAGTACTGGCACTGTCCAGCGCATAAGTGCCTAAGCCAATGTGCACAGCAGTATCCGGCCCTATGCCGCCATATATGTAATAATGATCGGTGTAGATTTTTATTTTTGAGAGATCCATTAACGTATCTCTTCCACCACCGTTTATTACTTGCTTTTCCAGCTTAAACACACCGGAATAAGATGTCCTTACTACCTTTTTGCAGCCCGAAATAATGCCTGAGGCTAAAACCATGTATATCAAAATCTTTTTCATAAGTTAGTCTTATTGAAATGTTTAATGAGGAAGCTTTTCAAACTACCCCACAGATTAATATTCCGAATTAAAATCATTATCAAAATATAATTAAGTAAAATTAATAAAAACAAAATATAATTTCAATTAAAATTAATAAAAGAAATTTTATTATGAAAAAATCCATTTTTTCCTGCGTTTTATTTTTCCTGGTTTGGGGGTTTACAACCAGTTTCATTTACGATGAGCACAAAACGCTTGCAATAGGCGCCAGCGCACCTGATTTTAAATTGCAGGGGATAGACGGCAAAACATACACTTTGGAGTCATTTAAAGATGCTAAAGTGCTGGTCGTCGTTTTTATATGCAACCACTGCCCTACCTCGCAGGCTTATGAAGGCAGGCTCATCAAGCTAACCAGTGATTATAAAGCAAAAGGTGTGAGTGTGGTGGCTATCAATCCTAATAACCCGGCCTCCTTAAGGCTGGATGAGCTTGGCTATAGCGACGTGGGTGACTCGTTTGAAGAAATGAAGATCAGGGCGAAGGATGAACATTTCAATTTTCCTTACCTGTACGATGGTGAGACAGAAGTAGCTTCCAACCAATATGGCCCGGTATCAACCCCGCATATTTTCATTTTTGATAAAGACCGTAAACTGCGTTACCAGGGGCGTATTGATGATATGGAAAATCCGGCTAAAACCCCTATTAATAACGATGCCCGCAACGCCATTGATGCTTTATTAGCCGGCAAGGAAGTTCCGGTTGCAACCACCAAGGTATTTGGCTGCTCTATTAAGTGGATTGAGAAAAAGGACTGGATACGAAAAGCCGAGATACAATGGGCCAAAGAACCCGTGAGCCTGCAAACAGTTGATGCGGCAGGGATCAGTGAGCTGCTTAAGAACAAAACAGATAAGCTACGGCTGATCAATGTATGGGCTACCTGGTGCGTGCCCTGTGTACAGGAGTTTTCTGAACTGGTGACCACCAATCACATGTACCGCGACCGCGGGCTGCAACTGGTTACCATCAGCGCAGATGAACCTAAGCTGAAAGACAAAGCCCTGGCCTTTTTGCAGAAAAAGCAAGCCTCGGGCCTGAACTATATTTACACCGGCGACAGTAAATACAAACTAATAGAAGCCATCGATCCGAAATGGCAGGGTGCTTTGCCCTATACTGTGCTGATAGAACCGGGAGGTAAGATCGTATATGCCAAAGAGGGTGCTTTTGATCCGGATACTTTAAAGAAGGTGATCTTTAATGATCCCATGATTGGAAGGATATATAAGGAGGATAAACCCTAACGCTGGTGCCTTAGTTCCAAATAATATGTATTGACAAATACAATCATTCGTCCGCTCAATTGCCGCGGGGGCTGTTACTTTTGAGGCATCAAAAGTAACCAAAAATGCTTGTCAGCAGAAAGGCTTCTTTGCCGCACATTGCCATTACCCTGCAAATCAGTTAAAACCACGGGCTGCAAAATGTTGCCCTACTACGTTCGCTCAATCCTATGCTTCTGCAACTATTGCTATGCCCTTGCCACGCTCATGACCACCATTGTTTTGCCTGATTTCGCCTGAAGCTGTTCTGCTGACCTTAAAAACAATGTTTCAAGTTAAGATAAAATATGTGTGGTGGCCTGACAGAAAAGCGGGCCGGGTGTATGGCGTGAATGACGGTTTAGCTTTTGCTATGTGCGGAGCACTACAAAAGCGTAAGAACCGGCAGGGCAGGCAGAAGCTTTTTTCTGTCTTGATCTTTGGTTACTTTCCATCAAGGGAAATTGCGATAGCAATCATTCACACCTATAAAAACAAACAATAAGTGAATAACTAACTAGGCCCCCGCGGCTATGAGCGGGCCGGAACATTGCTTGAAACACTAAATATCTCCCTTAAACACATTCTCCTTCACCATAAACAAAGGCAGCGACCCATGATTCAATACCCTGTCATGGAAGTTTCTGATATCAAAGTTTTTGCCTTGTTTTTTCTGGAGGATTTCCTTCCAGTGCAGTATCTGTAAAGCGCCGTATTTATAGGTTACCACCTGTGCCGGCCAGCGACGGATACGGGCGATCTCGCGCATAGCAATATCGTCTTGTCCGCGAATGTTTTTCTTCCAAAAATCGAGGGCCTGCTGGTCTGTCCACCCATAATAATTAAGGCCTACATCCATTGGCACCCTGACGGATCTTACAATGTCCCACTCCCACTTGCCCAATTCATCATAGGGTGTTTTGTAAACGCCCAGTTGTTTGCCTAATTCTTCCACGTATGCGCCCCAGCCTTCGGCAAAACCCATGTAATAGAACAATTTCTGCACATCTGACACTTTGGTTCCAGCAATAATGGACGATTGATAATGATGCCCGGGCACCCCTTCGTGAATAAACAGCCAGTCGAACTGCCGCTTATTATAAGGCTTGTCAAAAAGATTGTAATAAAAGGTTCCGCCATCATAATACCCTGGCGTTTGGGCCAACTGGCGACTTTCGCCTTTCTGTATTTTTAACGGCGCGATTTTAGTAGTATTGAATAATTTGGGCAGATTGCTGTAGATGATCGCTTTGGTACGATCAAACGAACGTTGCACCTCATTGCTGTCAGTAATAAAAAATGAGGGATCATTCAGGTGCCTGTAAAAATCATCCTCACTTAAACCTGTTTGTCTGCGGATATCTTCGATGTGGCTTTTTACCCGTTCTACTTCAGCCAAGCCAAACTGGTAGATCTGATCAGGCGTCACCTCGTCATTCACCCAGCGTTTTAACAAATACGCGTACCAGGCCTTGCCGTTGGGGACATTGATAATGCCGCCATCTGGAATTTTAGTCGGGCGATCTTTTACCCATTGTAATTCCAAGACAATTCTTTGCAAGTTCAGTTCTGTTTCATAATTAATCAGGTCGTAATCCAGCTTTTGTACGGGTGTCAGCTCTTCCTCTTTGTAAGATGAAAGTTTTGATTTGACCGATGTAAAAAAATCCTGCTGCCGCTTAATGTCATCGGCGGAACCGATGTGCTCCAACCCGCTAACATAGCTCAGTTCAAGGTCGGGCAGGTGGAGCGACTGATAGCCGCTGACAAAACTTTTAGTGAAATCATCGAACTTTTGCTGTGCCCTGGCAACACTGAATGTGAGCATAAAAGCACCAACAGCAACAAAAAATACCTTCATCAGTTTGGGTTTAATAATAGACCCGCCGCGTGATTGGATGTTACATTCACGCCTAAATTTCCCCCTTTACGGGTTAGTCACTTAAACAAATTGACCTTAACCATGTTCAGTAATCGGGTAAACTTATTGATCTATGGATAATCAACTGCAAGCATGGTCGCAGCAATTCCCGGCATGGATATGGAATTGGGGAGTGGTGGTATCGGCTGTACTTTTAGGTTTTATCATCAAACTCATCATCAGCGGCATCCTGCATTTTTATAAAAACACAAAAGACTATTCGCTTTTTAAATCCATTATTACGCGGCTGGGTAAGCCACTGAATTTTTTTGTGCCCCTGCTGATACTGAATTTCATGCTCCCTTTAATAAAGCTGGGCAAAGTTTTCCTTGATCCGCTCGACCGCATTGCCGGGATACTGATCATCATTGCATTTGCCAGTTTGCTGATCAGCGCTTTCAGGGTATTTGAAGATTACATCTATCACCAATACGATCTGAATAAGGAAGACAACCTGGAAGAACGCAAGGTGCGGACGCAATTAATATTCGTGCGGAAAATAGTTATCATCATTGTGGCGGTGGTTACTTTATCCATCATCCTGCTTAGTTTTGATAGTGTCCGAAAGATCGGCGCCGGGTTACTTACAGGCGTGGGCATCGGCGGGATCATCATCGGTTTTGCGGCGCAAAAATCGCTGAGTAATTTTTTAGCCGGGTTACAGATCGCCTTTACGCAGCCTATCCGTATTGACGATGTGCTAGTAGTTGAGGGTGAGTGGGGCCGCGTGGAAGACATCACACTTACATATGTGGTACTGGCCATCTGGGACCAGCGCAGGCTGATATTGCCGATCACTTATTTTATTGAAAAACCCTTTCAGAACTGGACGCGAAGCACTTCGCAAATATTGGGGACAGTGTTTTTGTATGTCGATTATACTTTCCCGGTAGATGGGCTGCGTGAAGAGCTTAACCGGCTATTAAAAAGCAGCAAACTGTGGGACAAGCGCGTAGGTATTTTACAGGTAACCGATTCTAAAGAACATACGATAGAACTCCGCGCACTGATGAGTGCCCGTAACTCGTCTGAAGCATTTGACCTGCGCTGTTATGTCCGCGAGAATTTATTGAAATACATAACAGCAACCATGCCGTATGGCTTGCCGCAAACAAGGTATCAGCAATATAAAGAGGAAGAGGAGATTGTTAGCGACAACACCAGTAATAGCTAATGTGTAACAAATAATTTACCTGGGCAATTGCAAAATCCGACCCTTACCACGCAACAATTCACATCTTTATGGTGTTATGTATTTTTATTAGTTAACTGATTAAGCTCACTTAAAGCAAACGACTTATGGAAACAGCAAATTACCCGACTTTTCTGGACCGGATTTTGGATAAACTGAATCCTGCTGACCTGCATGTCAAAGAGAACCGGTTAGCTATTAAAACCCGTGTGGAGGACCTGTTAACCGAAACCGGACTAACTACATTAGAGCTGGGGTCGCGTATCCGTAAGGACATCGTTTCTTTACGTTCATGGTTATCCGGCACCCGCGACCTGACAGTGGAAATGCTTCATGAGCTTTGTGTATCCATGCATATTTCGCTGGGTGATTTGGTTTTGGAATAGTAGATTTTTAGGGGGTTACAATTAGCATGTTTTTAACTTTGGGTGCATGCTTGTGAGTTTTATTATGAAACGTAGTTCGAGGTAGTAAACAGAATGAAAAAGATTTACCGATTGTTGGTAACAGCAGCAATAATGATTTAGGAAATAACATTAATTAGTCAATAGCAAAAGACTCCATCAAATCAATCTTATTCAAAAGGTAATCTATTTGCAAACTATCAAAATTTTTATGTTGAAAGGACACCAGTGTACTTAAGAATCTGGCGTTATTACCAGTTGTAGGGGCAATCAGCAGTTCATTATGCCCCATTTGATTATCAAACTTATATAAACTGCTTTTGTGATCAATAGTGCGATAATAATTGTTGTATAATAAGGCTAATAAAGCTTCGGTATAAGAAAACATCCCTTCGTCATCTTCTTTAATTTTTGGAGGATAAACTCTCCTCATCTCATTAAGCATATCTTGAGTTGATAATTGTTTATACTTAATCTTTTCATAGATATCAAAATGAAAAGTTTTAAGGTAAATAAGCAAAATATATAGTGTTGGGAAAATATAGTTATTCTCTTTAAAAAGATTTAAAACCACTCGTGCATGCGCAAAAATTTTCTCTTGTTGTCTTAGGGTTGTATTTGCAGTTTCAAATAACACAATCGAAAACCTTAACAGTGATTCTTTATCGCCATTTAATTCTTGATGGAATTTTCTTTCATCTGAAAATAAAAAATCATTAAATCTGAAGTAATGGTATAAATAATTACAAAATTCTGCAGTGCTCGGTTTGGGTATCACATATTCAAGATCAATAAATCTTCGTAAATATTCATTTGAATTTATTTCATGACTTCCATAAAATCCTTTAACAGCATTGCCAAGTTGAATTTTATCAATTGATAATACAAAAATAATTCCTGGTACATTAAAAAAGTGTTTTACTTGCTCTAATACCTCAACAGCATAATTAGGCCTACAGCGATCCAATTCATCAATCAAAAAGATAAGAGGCTTGCCATCATTGTTTTTTTTGACAAACTTTTCAAGTTGTTTTTTAAATTCAATAAGCCCTTTCTTTTTGGTAGCATATTCATCAACTTCTTCTTTTAAAATATCGGCGGCGGCTTCCGTTAATTTACCTACAGCTTCTGAAACACCTTCAGTATCAATATATTTTTTAGCGACGGCTTCTATGATTGCCGGTAGAACTGTTTTGGTAATTAAAGCCCCCTTGGACAGTAAAGACTTGAAAGTTGAATCATCTTCTTTTGGAATTAATGTCTTTAATTCTGATAGTAAAGGAATTAGTGGATTGCTTTCAAAATCATTTTCCCATGCATTAAAGTATAAAGTTTTGAAGCCTTCATTTTCAAGATGCTTCTGCCACATTTTTATAAATGTGGTTTTTCCGGTGCCCCATTCATTATTAATAGCTAGTACAAACCCATCAGAGTAAGCACTAATAATATTCGTTAAAGCTTCTGCATATTTTTTTCTTCCAATCTTACAATTTTCAAATGGGTTTGCATCAGGTATTTCAATATCGTTATGTTTTATTTGCATGATACAATCTTTTAACAAATATTACTTCACAATCCAATCAAAATGCTTTTCCGCACGGCTTCCGGATGGTGAAAATCTTTCCTTCAAAAACTCACCGGTGTGGGATTTTTCTTCTTTGATCAGGTCTTCCGGAACGCCTTCAAATATCACTCGCCCGCCATTGTCGCCGCCTTCAGGGCCAATATCGATCACCCAATCGGCACATTTAATCACGTCCATATTATGTTCGATGACGATTATGGTATTGCCATGATTCAGCAGGGCGTCAAATGATTTGAGCAGCTTTTTAATATCAGCAAAGTGCAGGCCGGTTGTCGGTTCATCAAAAATAAAGAGGGTTTTGTTGCTGTTATTTCCCTTCACCAGGAAGGATGCCAGCTTGATACGCTGCGCCTCGCCGCCGGATAGGGTATTGGATGATTGCCCTAACTGCACATAACCCAAACCCACATCAACCAAGGGTTTTATTTTGCTGATGATCTTTGGCTCCTTCCTGAAGAACTCCAAAGCCTCGTCAATGGTCATGCTCAGTACATCGGCCACATTCTTATCGTTATAGGTTACATCCAGTATGTGTTGTTTAAACCGCTTGCCGCCGCAGGTTTCGCAGGCCAGGAAAATATCGGCCATAAACTGCATCTCTATCTTCACTTCACCCTCGCCCTGGCAAACATCACACCGGCCACCTTCAACATTAAATGAAAAAGCGGATGGCTTTAACCCTGCCGCTTTGGCTACCGGCTGACTGGCGTACAGGTTGCGTATCTCGTCCCAGGCTTTTACATAAGTTACGGGGTTTGACCTTGACGATCTTCCGATCGGGTTCTGATCGACAATTTCAACCTGTTCTACTTTCTGGTAATCGCCTTCAATGCTATCATAGGTCCCGGTTTGCTCACCGGTATAATTGCCCAGAGCTTTTTGTAGTGCAGGAGCCAGTATGCGTTTCACCAAACTGGTTTTACCTGAACCGGAAACCCCGGTGACAACGGTAAGCACACCTAACGGGAATTTAGCATTGACATGTTTCAGGTTATTTTCTCTTGCGCCGCGTATCTCAATATAATCGTTCCATTTGCGGCGGGTTTCGGGGATGGCTATCTGTTCCTTACGGGCCAGGTATCGGCCTGTAAGACTATCATCATCTTTTATGATCTCGTCATAAGTACCCGAAAAGATCAGTTCGCCGCCATGCGTACCTGCCTCGGGACCAATATCAATAATATGATCGGCAGCCTGCATAATTTCTTCCTCGTGCTCTACCACCAGAACAGTGTTACCCACATCGCGCAGAGATTGCAGAACTCCTATCAGTCGCTGTGTGTCGCGCGGATGTAAACCGATGCTTGGCTCATCCAGCACATAAACCGAGCCCACCAAACTACTGCCCAATGAGGTAGCCAGGTTAATTCGTTGCGACTCACCGCCTGATAAGGTATTAGACAAACGGTTCAAAGTCAAATAGCTTAAGCCTACATTATTCAAAAACATCAGCCGGTTGGTGATTTCCATCAACAGCCTCTTCCCTATCTTCTGATCCACCTCGTTCAATTGAATATTTGAGAAAAATGCCAGTGCCTTATCCAGCGGCATCAATACTACATCGGTAATAGATTTGCCATCTATTTTTACATAGGAAGCGTCCTGCCGTAAACGGCTACCCTTACACTCGGGACAGGTAGTTTTGCCGCGGTAGCGTGATAGCATTACGCGGTATTGTATTTTATAAGTTTGTTCTTCCAGTTCCTTAAAAAAAGCATCCAGTCCGCGAAAATATTGATTGCCGGTCCACAATACACGCTGCTGCTCTTCTGTAAGCTGATTATATTGGCGGTGAATGGGAAAATCAAACTTAAGTGCATTTTTTACCAGCGCCTCGTTCCATTCGCGCATCTTTTCTCCGCGCCACGGGGCTATTGCACCTTCGTAAACCGTTTTACTTTTATCCGGGATCACCAGGTCTTCATCAATACCAATGATCTTGCCATAGCCCTCACAGCGCTTACAGGCTCCATAAGGATTATTAAAGCTGAAGAAATTAGGCGTAGGTTCTTCAAAGCTGATGCCATCCAACTCAAAACGGTCGCAGAAGAAGCGTTCGGTCTCCGTTTCTGCATCGGGCTGTTTGTATCTTACATAACAATCGCCCTTGCCTTCAAAAAAGGCCGTCTGAATCGAATCCCCCAAGCGACTGATGGTTTCGTCCGTTTCATTTTTGGTGATACGGTCGATGACTATTTTTACCTCAGAGTAGTGAGTGGTGAGTGGTGAGTCGTCAGTATTATTTGCTTTTTTGCTATCTGCCTTAAGCTTAATTTTCATAGAGCTGTTTTCGACAGATTTATCCTCCAGCAGATCTTCAATACGCGATATTTTGCCCTGGTACTCCACTCTCACAAAGCCTTTTTGCAGCAATACTGCCAGCTCTTCTTTCAGGCTGCGGTTATTGTGGGGATACAGCGGGCATAAAAGGGTTACCTGCGTTTCATCGGGCAGTGCTATAATGAAATTAACGACATCAGTTACCGTATCCTTTTTTACCACTTGCCCTGATACCGGTGAAATGGTTTTACCGATACGCGAAAAAAGCAGCTTCAGGTAATCATATATTTCTGTAGAAGTGCCCACGGTTGAGCGCGGATTGGAAGTAATCACCTTTTGCTCGATGGCTATAGCGGGGGCAATACCTTTGATATAATCCACATCGGGCTTGTTCATCCTTCCTAAAAACTGGCGCGCATAGCTCGAAAGGCTTTCCACATAACGGCGCTGGCCTTCGGCATACAGGGTATCAAAAGCAAGTGACGACTTACCCGAGCCTGACATACCGGTGATAACCACCAACTTGTTTTTGGGTATGGCCACATCCATATTTTTAAGGTTGTGTACCCTTGCACCTTTTATAATAATATGATGTTGTGGATCTTTTTCTGCTTCTTTACTCATATCGTAGTTCATGGTTCATAGCTGATAGTTCATGGTTGGCTGTGATCCATGAACAATGATCTATGAACTAATTTTCAAAATGCAAAAATCCTAAAATATTTAGCACTTTCCAAATGAATACACGGATTGATTGTAATAGTTTTATAATAATGTAAGTCGCTTTAAACCAATTCCTAAAGACTTAGTCTAAATGTTAAAAAATGTTAAATTTGCCCTCTAAACACAATATTTCCGGTTCCGGTAAAAAATATAATTTGTTTATTAGCCGGGAATTTGTTTTATTTGATGTAACAATTTAATAACACACCCATAAGGAGAAGCCCTATAGAGAGAAAATTCTACTTTAATATTTAACGATTAAATTTAAGTTTT